>CAXTNS010000085.1:4058-8982 GCA_964245465.1 uncultured Thermoanaerobaculia bacterium | reverse complement strand
GCCCGCTCTCTTCTCGGGGGGGCGCCCCCCCCCCCCGCCCGTGCTTAATCCCCCGCCCCCCCCCCGGGGGTGAGGTCCGCAGGGCAACACCGCCCCTAAGATACACTCACCCCTGATGGCTGAACCGCACGCAGCCGCAACCGCCGAGGACCTCCCTTCCCCACCCGCGTCTCTGCCGGCCGTATTGGAGGCAATACCGGAGGCAATACCGGAGGCGATGCCGCCGCCGTCCTCGGCGCCCATCCCCGGCTTCGAGATGCTTCCGGACACGCCTCCCCAGGGGCTCGTCCGCCGGTTCTTCACCACGCAACGGCACCTGTTCGCCCTGGCGTTCGGCGCTCTGGTGGCCCATGCCCGCGAGGGGCACGCCTTTGGCGAAAGCCGGCGGTTCCTGCTGCTGTTCTGGCTGGAGCGCCTGCTGGCAGCCCTGGTGCGGCCGTTCCTGGACAAGGCGATCGCCGACCGGCCTTTTCCCGTGCAGCTCCGGCGGCGGCTGGAGATCCTGGGTCCCACGTACATCAAGCTGGGCCAGGTGCTCGCCCTGCGCCAGGACATCCTGCCGCCTTCGATCACGGACGAGCTCAAGAACCTGCTCGACCGGCTGCCGGTCGTCCCCTTCGACCGCTACCTGCGGCTGATCGAGGTGGATATCAAGCGGCCGATCGGCGAGATGTACTCGTGGATCGACCCCATCCCCACAGGCTCGGCGTCGATCGCCCAGATCCACCGGGCGACGACGCTGGAGGGGGACTCGGTCATCATCAAGGTGGTCAAGCCGGGTATCCGCGAGACGCTGAACCGCGACGCCATCCTGCTGCGCATCCTGGGGGCGTTCCTCCAGTTCCTCCTCCCCCGCTACCGGCCGTCCCAACTCATCCGCGAGTTCGTGGAGTACACGCGCCGGGAGGTGGACCTGCGGCGCGAGGCCGACAACGCCGAGTCGTTCGCGGCCAACTTCCACGACCTGCCGGGGGTGGTCTTCCCCAAGATCTACCGGCAGTACAGCGGCCGGGGTGTGCTGTGCATGGAGTTCCTCAAGGGGTACAAGCCCGGAGCACCCGAGACCCAGAGCCTGAC
This sequence comes from uncultured Thermoanaerobaculia bacterium, assembly GCA_964245465.1. GTDB lineage: Bacteria > Acidobacteriota > Thermoanaerobaculia > Multivoradales > UBA5704 > DATARR01. Next base: position 7,905 of record CAXTNS010000085.1, on the reverse strand, counting down.
GGACGAGGAGCGCGATATCCTGGTGGACCTGGGCGCGGCGAGCATCATCCGCATGCTCTTCAAGGACGGCTTCTTCCACGCCGACCTCCACCCGGGCAACCTGCTGGTCCTCCCCGGACCGCGCCTGGGTTTCATCGACCTCGGCATGGTGGGCCGCTTCGAGAGCGACCTGCGGCGCACGTTCCTCTACTACTACTACACGCTGGTGATGGGGGACGCCGAGGGCGCGGCCCGGTACCTGGGGGCCATCGCCATTCCAGGCCCGGGAGCGGACCCGGCCGGGTTCCGCCGCGAGGTCACGGAGATCCTGCTGCGCTTCAACCGCGCCGGCAGCTTCCGCGACTTCTCGCTGGCGCAGCTCATCATGCGCTCGGTCAACCTGGGCGCCCAGCACCGCCTCTACTTCCCCGTCGAGATGGTGTTGATGGTGAAGGCGCTGGTCACCTTCGAGGGCGTCGGCCAGCTCCTGAAGCCCGGCCTCGACGTGGCGGCGGTCTCCAGGGAGCACGCCAACGCCATCTTCCGCGCCCAGTTCAGCCCGCAGAACCTCGTCCAGCAGATGTTGAGGGCGGGTCCGGACATCCTGGAAGCCCTGGCCAAGGCGCCCAACCTGATCACGGAAGGGCTCCGCCTCCTCGAGTCCGCCACCCGCCGTCCCGAAAACCCGCTGGCCGGCCTGCGCGGCACCCTCTTCGGCGGCTTCTGCATGGTGGCCGGGGCCATCCTCGCCGGCGCCAAGGGGCCATGGCCGGTGTGGGCGGTGCTCTTCGCGGTGGGGATCGTGGCGGCGCTGCACCGGAGCCGGACGTAGGCCTCTGGGCAAGTCGTCTTCACCCTGCTACACTCTCAGTGCATCGGAGAACGTCATGAGTAGCGTAAAAACCGTACGTGCAGACGAAGTTGGGGGGCTCGGGTCCGAGATCCGGGAACATCTCGCCCTCAAGGCCGAGGACTCTTTGGTTCTGGTTGAGGGTAAAGACTTCGTGCTAGTCAAGCGTGCCGGTGCACCTGCAAGGGAGAGGTTCGAGGAGATCTCTTCTCGAACCCGGAGCCGGTTTGAACGGCTCGGCTTGGAACCTGATGAGGTCGAGCGAGCTGTTCAATGGGCGCGCGAGTCGTCCTAGATACCAATATCCTGGTTTCAGCCCTGGGCTGGCGCGGCGCTCCTCATGAGATCGTTCGCTCCTGTCTTGACCATCGCCATGAGTTGTTACTCTCGCCCGATCTCCTCGCGGAGGTCGAGAGAGTCCTTCAATACCCCAAGTTCCGCTTTTCCCAGACAGAGATCATCGACTACCTCGCACTTCTGACGGAAACCGCGGAGTTGGTGCAACCGGATTTTCGTCTCGCTGTCATAGAAGCAGACCCTTCGGATGACCGCGTTCTCGAATGTGCTCTCGCTGGACGTGCTGATGTAATCGTCACCGGAGACGATCACATCCTATCTCTTAAAAGTTTTGAGGAAATTCCAATCCTTCGAGCCCAGGAGTTCCTGGATCGTTACGGTCGGGATTGAAGAAGGCCCACCCTCTATGGATGCAGGATTCGCGGTAAAATCCCTCCAGCTACGATTCCTCGAATCAACGGAGGCTGAGCCTTGAGACTTCGAGCTTTTTCCGGTGTCGTTCTCTTCATCCTTCTGCTGCCCCTCCAGCTCCTCGCCCAAGCGCCGGCCGTCGGCGTCGAGCCCGCCCGGCCGCTCACCGCCCGAGGCCTCGACAACCTCATCGCCTTCACGCGCCTGCTCGGCTACGTCCGCTTCTTCCACCCCAGCGATCAGGCGGCTTCGGCGGACTGGGACAAGCTGGCCTTGGCCGGCGTTCAGATCGCCGAGAAGGCCGCCGGTCCCGAGGAGCTGGCGCGGAGCCTGGAGGATTTCTTCCGGCCGGTGGCTCCCACGGTGCGGGTCTACCCCACCGCCGGTCCGAAGCCCGCGGCGCCAAGCCTGGAAGGAGAGGAGGCGGTCTACTGGGAGCACATCGGGGTCAAGCTCGGGGACCGGCCTTCGATCTATACCAGCAAGCGGGTCAGCACCCGGCAGGGCGCACCGGACGAGGGAGGCGGCGTGCTCCAGATCCTCGACGCGGCTCCCTACAAGGGCAAACGGGTCGTGTTCCGCGCGGCGGCCCGCGCCGAGGTTCAGGGACCGCACAAGGCGGAGCTGTGGGTGAGGCCCTATCGCCGGGGCGGCGACCCGATCCCGGAACAGACGGTGGCGGTCACCTCCAGCGACTGGCGCGTCTACGAGGCCGTCGCCGACGTTCCCGAGGACGCGGCCGGCCTTGTGCTCGGGCTGGTGCTCGCGTCCGAAGGCAAGGCTTGGTGGGACGACCTCTTCCTGGAGGCCGAGGGAACGCCGCCGGGGCTCAAGAACGGCGGTTTCGAAGAGGGCGAGGGCCTCGGCGGCTGGGACATCGCGAGCACGGACGAGCGGGCGGGCTACCGGGCGGCCTTGAGCGAGGAGCGCCCGAAGAGCGGCCGGCGGAGCCTCTTCGTCTCCTGGACGAAACCCGAATCGGCCGGCGCGCCGAAGCCCGGCGAGATCTTCGCGGCCGACCTGGGGGGCGGCGTCTCCGCACTGATCCCCCTGTCGGTCTACAAGGACGCCCAAGGCACGCTCCCCCACAGGGCCCCGGAGACCCGGCCTCCGGCCCCCAGCAAGCCCGAGGGGTTCGTGCCCACGGGCGACGACCGCACGACCCGGCTGGCCGGCGTGGCCCTGGCATGGAACGTGTTCCAGCATTTCTATCCGTATTTCGACGTGGTCCAGACCGACTGGCTGGCCGAGTTGCGGAAGGCCTTGAACAGCGCGGCGACTGACGCGGACGGGCAGGGGTTCGTCTTCACGTTGCGGCGGCTGATGACAGCGCTTCACGACGGCCATGGCAACGCCTATAAGACCCAGCAGGACATGTCGGCGTACGGCGTCCTGCCCGTGCTGTGGGACTGGGTCGAGGATCAGCTCGTGATCACGGAAATCGCTGCTCTCCCCACGGGCACCGAGGGCGTGCGCCGGGGCGACGTGGTCCTCTCGATCGACGGCAAGCCGGCGCGGGAGGTGATCGCCGCCCAGAAGGAGATGGCCCCGGGAGCGACCGAGGCGTGGCGCACCTGGCGCGCTCTTCAGAGGATGGTGGCAGGCAAGCGGGACGAGCCGGTCGGCATCGAGGGGAGGCATCCGGACGGGGAAGCTTTCAGCGTCACCTTGGAACGGTCGCTGTCCGCCGAGGTACCCGTCCTCCAAGAGACCCGGCCGGAGAAGATCGCCGAGGTCCGCCCCGGGATTTTCTACGTGGACATCAGCCGGATCGAGGACGCGGACTTCGAGGCGGCCCTCGACCGCCTCGCCGCGGCCAAGGGGATCGTCTTCGACCTGCGGGGGTATCCGAACGGGTCGACCGTGGTCATCTCCCACCTGACGGACAAGCCCGTCAGCTCGGCCCGCTGGACGGTGCCGGTCATCACCCGGCCGGACCGCCAGGGCTGGGGCTGGGACGTTTCGAGCTGGGACGTTCAGCCCAAGCAGCCCCGCCTGAAGGGCAAAGCCGTGTTCATGACCGACGGCCGGGCCATCAGCTACGCCGAGACCTACATGGGCATCATCGGCCACCACAAGCTGGCGGAGATCGTGGGCGCTCCCACGGCCGGGACGAACGGCAACGTCAACCCCTTCACCCTCCCGGGCGGCTATACCCTGCCGTGGACGGGGATGCGGGTGCTCAAGCAAGACGGCTCGCAACACCATGGAATCGGCATCCTGCCGACGATCCCGGCTTCCAGGACCCTGAAGGGCGTGGCCGAGGGGCGGGACGAGCTCCTCGAAAAAGCGATCGAGGTGGTCAGCCCC
>CAXTNS010000085.1:0-4048 GCA_964245465.1 uncultured Thermoanaerobaculia bacterium | reverse complement strand
CCCTAGGTCAGGAGGACCGGGCCGGCTCGGGCGCCGCGAGCAGCTCCTGCCTCAAGCGCACGCGCCGCTCGTGGGAGCGGTAGGCTCCCGGCGTCAGGCCCAGGTAGCGCTTGAACTCGCGCGTGAAGTGGCTCTGATCCGCGAAACCCGTCTCCGCGGCCACCTGGTGCAGGGGCTTGCCCTCGTTCAGGAGGCCCCTCGCCCGGGAGATCCGCACCTGCGTCTGGAAGGCGTGCGGCGACATGCCCACCTCCCGGGTGAAGACGCGGTGCAGGTGATAGGGGCTCAGGTTCGCCACCTTCGCCAGGTCCTCGAGCGAGACGTTCTCGGCGTGGGACTCGATCAGATACTCCCGTACCCGGCGCACCGCCAGGCGCTCCTCACGGCCGTAGCCCTTGGCGAGGCGCATTCCGGACGTCCGCCGGAGCATCTCCTCCAGAAGGCGCAGGAGGAGGACGTCGCTGATCAGTCGAGAGGGCTGCTCCTCCAGCCGCTGGTGCGTGACGATGAACCGCCGGAAGAGGTCCGTGTCCATCAGCACCGGCTGGCGCAGGGAGAAAGCCGCCTGCTCGGCCGTGAGATCTCCGAAGGCCCGGGTCAGCAGGTCAGGTCCCACGTTCAGGTTGCGATGGGTGCAGCCCGCGGGCGACGCGGGCCGGTTGCTGTGGACCTCTCCGGGAGGCATGAACGAAAGCGATCCAGGAGGCAGAGGGTGCTCGGTTCCCCGGAAGCTCAGATTGTCGAAGCCCTCTTCGATAGCAGAGATCTGAACCTCCTCGTGCCAGTGCCAGGGATAGACGTGGGTCACGCCGATGCCACGCGAGAGCTCCACCCGCCCTCCGAATTGGGGTGCACACCAGAACTTGATCCAGTTTTCAGCCTTCGGTGTCATGGACCTCCTGATCCCTTTCCGCCCTCGGCTTGGAAAAAATTATCTATGGCATAACAGCTTATGCCATCGACAATCCTGATGTCTTGAATGTTCTTGCTCTCCCACAGGGACGCTCAAGACGAATCCGGTTAGGACCGGTATACTGTTTTCAAGTCTCAAGGTTTCAGGTTGCCGTTTTCACCACGGAGGTGTCATGGAAGTGCGCTTTGTCCGTGTGGTCCTGAGTATGGTCTTTCTGCTGGTGCTCGGAGCCGCCGCGGTGGAGGCCCAGCCGGCCTCGCTCGTGGTGGACCTCAATACGGTCCAGGAGGATTTCGCCGAGCCTCTCTTCACGGGCCGGGACTTTGCTGTCGTGGGGACGGCGCTCTTCTTCGTCCAGGACGACGGGATCCACGGCATCGAGCTCTGGAAGAGCGACGGCACCGAGGCCGGCACCGCGATGGTGAAGGACGTGTGCCCCGGCGCCTGCTGGGGCTGGCCCTCCAGCCTCACCGCGTCGAACGGCGTCCTGTATTTCGCGGCGGAGGACGGCGTCCACGGCCGCGAGCTGTGGCGGAGCGACGGCACGGTTGCCGGCACGGTGCTGGTGACCGATCTGAACCCCGGGACCGCCAACGGGGCCTCCTTCAGCCTGCTCGACCTCGCGGGCGTGCTCTATCTGTCGGCCGACGACGGCGTCCACGGCAGCGAGCTCTGGAAGACGGACGGCACGGCCGCCGGTACGGTGCTCGTGGCTGACATCCGGCCGGGACGGGAGGGCTCGTCGCCCTACCTGTCCCTGAATGTCAGCGGGAACGGCCGGCTTCTGCTCAACGCGGACGACGGCACCCATGGCCGGGAGCCCTGGATGAGCGACGGCACGGCGGCGGGCACCGGCCTGCTCAAGGACGTCAACCCCGGCGCGGCGGACTCCTCCTACGCCGGTCCCATTCTCGGTTTCGAGAAGGACGTCTACGCCCTGGGCGGCGGGTCCTTCCTCTTCCGGGCCGACGACGGGGTCCACGGCCTTGAGCCCTGGATCTCGGACGGCACCCCGGCGGGGACCGTCCTGCTCAAGGACGTCAATCCTGGCGGCAACGGCTCTCAGCCCTATGGTTTCGCGGCCCTGGGCGGCTCCATCTTCTTCGGCGCCTATGACGACACGATCTCCTGGGAGCTGTGGGCCACGGACGGCACCGGGGCCGGCACCCATCTCCTCAAGGACATCAGCTCGCAGCCCGGAGGCTCCTTTCCAGCCCAGCTCACTCCCTTCGGCGGCCGGCTGTTCTTCGCGGCCCAGGACGGCATGAACGGACGGGAGATCTGGTCGACGGACGGCACCGAGGCAGGCACGCTGCTGGTCAAGGACGTCAACCCCGGCACGGCCCACGGTTTCTCGCCCTTCCTGCGCACGGTGATCCGCACCGCCGGCGGGAGCCTGTTCTTCTACGGCGACGACGGCGTCCACGGCAGTGAGCTCTGGACGAGCGACGGCACCGGGACCGGGACCCACCTGGTCAGGGATGCCGCGCCGGGCTCCGTATCCGGCGTCCCTTACGGCTACTCGGGGATGACGGCCCTGGGATCGACCGTCTTCTTCCAGGGCTTCACCACCGCCCATGGCTTCGAGCTGTGGAAAAGCGACGGCACTGAAGCCGGCACGGCCGAGGTGAAGAACGCCGCGACGACGACCTCCAGCGTGCCGACCTTCTACAGTTATCTCTGGGGCTCGTTCGGGAGGCTCGCCGCCCGCTTCCTGTTCGACGCCGACGACGGTGCCTCGGGCCTCGAGCCCTGGGTGACGGACGGTACGGCCGCTTCAACCCAACAGCTCGCGGATCTGACGCCCGGCTCCGGCTGGGGCGGGCCAACCCAGCTCTTCCCCGGCCCAGGCCTCCTGTACGGGCTCAACAGCGGCGACCTCTGGAAATCCGACGGCACCCCGGCCGGCACCTCGCCGCTCCTGCCCCTGGGGAGCTTGCGGGCCGAGTCTCCGCCGGTGGCCCTCGGATCGGCCTGGTACTTCACGGGCAGCAACTCCACGGACGGCGTCGAGCTGTGGAAGACGGACGGCACGGCCGCGGGCACGCAGCAGGTGCAGGACATCCGGTTCGGGAGCAACGGCTCGGACCCGTCAGGCCTCACGGCCCTCGGTTCCACCCTCCTGTTCTCCGCCAACGACGGCGTGAACGGCTCCGAGCTCTGGAAATCCAATGGCACCGCGGCCGGTACCGTCCTGCTCAAGGACCTCTCCGCCGATCCCTTCGGCGGCAGCCCGGGCGAGATCACCCCGATGGGATCCGTCGCGGTCTTCACCGCCAATGGAAGCTCCTCCTCGGAGCGGGACCTGTGGGCGACGGACGGCACGGCCCCTGGCACCGTCCTCCTCAAGGAAGACGCCGGCGGGCTCGTCCGCCTCGGAAATGTCGCGATCTTCACCGCGGTCCACCCCCTCGGCGGCCGGGAGCCGTGGGTGACGGATGGCACGGCCGCCGGTACCGTTCTCCTCCGGGACATCTGGGCCGGGCTGGGCTCCAGCGTCTCCACGTCCTTCAACAGGGGGAACACGAAGACCATCGTGGGCAGCATTTTCTATTTCGTGGCCGACAACGGGTTCTCCGGTTCCGAGCTGTTCGGGGCGACCGCCACCGGCGACTTCAACGTCAAGGACATCTACCCGGGCCCACGGTCTTCGGACGTCGACTGGATGACCCCCATGCGCGGCCGCCTGTTCTTCGTGGCCGACGACGGCGTCCACGGCCGCGAGCTGTGGGTGACCAACCCCTCGGACAGCAGCACGCACATGGTGAAGGACATCGTCCCCGGCCCCGGCTCGCCCGTGATCCAGCACCTGACGCCCATGGGCCGGGTCCTCCTGTTCAGCGCCACCGATGGCGTGAACGGGGTCGAGATCTGGCAGAGCGACGGCACCGAGGAGGGTACCGTGATGCTGCAGAACATCGCCCCCGGCCCGGCCTCTTCGAGCCCCACGGGTTTCTTCAGCGCCTTCCCCAATGTCTACTTCGCAGCCAACGACAACGCGGCCGGCTTCGAGCTGTGGTCCTTCCCGCGGGCCCTCCTGGGCTCAACCTTCACGGACGTGCCGCCCAGCTACTGGGCCTTTCCCTATGTCGAGGCGCTCGCCGACGCCAGCCTGACCACCGGCTGTGGAGAGAG
>CAXTNS010000084.1:0-14902 GCA_964245465.1 uncultured Thermoanaerobaculia bacterium | reverse complement strand
GGGCCACGCAACCCGGGGCCACGCGACCCGCTAGAGCAGCGCCATCACCTCGCCCGCGCAGGTGTCGAACCCGGCCAGGGTCAGGCGGGGCAGCCGCTGGCCCACGGCCTTTTCAATGGCGTGCAGCTCGGCGAGCTCCTGCTCGGCCACGAAGGTGAAGGCGTCGCCCACCATCTCGGCCCGCGCCGTGCGGCCCACCCGGTGAATGTAGTCCTCGGGGATGTTCGGCACGTCGAAGTTGATGACGTGGGAGAGGGCCTCGACGTCGATGCCGCGGGCCGCGATGTCGGTCGCCACCAGCACCTGGAGGGTCCCGGCCTTGAAGCGGGCCAGGGCGTCCGTGCGCTGCGTCTGGCTGCGGTTGCCGTGGATGCGGTCGCAGGAGACGCCGTGGCGGGCCAGGAAGTCGGCCAGCCGGTTGGCCCGGTGCTTGGTGCGGGTGAACACGAGGACGTTCTTGATCTCGCCCCGGCGCAGCAGCTCCACGAGCAGGTAGGCCTTCAGCTCCTCGCGCACCGGGTAGACGGCCTGGGTGACGCCGTGAGCCGGCACGGACTTGCGCTCGACGTTCAGGCTCGCGGGGTCGCGCAGCATCTCGCCGGCCAGCTCCACGATGGGCGGCGGCAGAGTGGCCGAGAAGAACAGGGTCTGGCGCACGGGAGGCAGGTGCTTGAGGACCCGCCGGACGTCCGGCAGGAAGCCCATGTCGAGCATGCGGTCCGCCTCGTCGAGGACGAGGATCTCCAGCCCTTCGAGCTTCGCGTAGTCGTTCTGGAAGTGGTCCAGCAGGCGCCCCGGGGTGGCCACCAGGACGTCCACGCCCTTCTTGAAGGCCTTCTCCTGGGGACCCATGGCGACGCCGCCGAAGACGGCCGCGCCCTTGAGGCCGGTGTACTGAGCGAGCCCATTCATGTGCTCGACGATCTGGGCGGCCAGCTCGCGGGTGGGGGCGAGCACGAGGCAGCGGGTGGTGCCGCGGGGCTTGTCCATCAACTGGTGGAGGATGGGCAGGAGGAACGCCGCCGTCTTGCCGCTGCCGGTCATGGCGCAGGCCAGCACGTCGCGGCCTTCGAGAGCGGGAGAAATGGCGTCGTTCTGGATCGGCGTAGGCTGGGTGAAACCCAGGGTCTCGACACCACGGAGCAGGTCGGGATGGAGGCCGAAATCAGCGAAGTTGCTCAAGTCGTCGCAATCCTTCCGAGGACGCACGGGGCCTGCGGCAGTAGCCAGGGCTCAGGCGCTTGCGCCTCTCGATAACTTCCGGCGAATTCGAAGGGAGAACGGGGGACTTGCCGGCGAGGCCGCCGCTCAGGGCTCAGAGCTGAGCCATCTCGTACGCTTACTGCACCCGCCAGGGCGAGCCTCTGTAGGATCTCACATTTATGTCCTCGTGGCAAGAGGGCTAGGCCTGGCGGGTACGGCGGCCGGCCTGGCGGACGCGCCAGATCTCCCAGACCGCCGGCAGCAGGGAGATGAAGATGATCATCAGCACCACCAGGGAGAAGTTCTTCTGGACGAACGCCAGGTTGCCGAAGAGGTAGCCGGCGAAGGTGCAGAGGAGCACCCAGACCACGCCGCCGATGACGTTGTAGCTCATGAACCGCCCGTAGCTCATGCTGCCCAGGCCGGCCACGAAGGGGGCGAAGGTGCGGACGATGGGCACGAAACGGGCGATGATGATGGTCTTGCCGCCGTACTTCTCGTAGAACTCGTGGGTGTAGGCCAGGTGCTCGGGCTTGATCACCCGGAAGCGCCTGGCGTTGAGCAGCCGGTGTCCCAGGAAGTGCCCCACCCAGTAGTTGACGGTGTCCCCGAGCACGGCGGCCGCGATGAGGATGGCGATGAGGATCCAGATCGAGAGCGAGCCGTTGGCGGCGAAGGCCCCGGCGGCGAAGAGCAGGGAGTCGCCCGGCAGGAACGGCGTCACCACCAGCCCCGTCTCGCAGAAGACGATGGTGAACAGGAGCAGGTACGTCCAGGCGCCATACTCCTGGATGACCGGCTTCAGGTGCTTGTCCAGGTGCAGGACGAAGTCGAACAGGTGTTTTACGAGATCGAGCAGGTCCTTCAGGAATTCCATGGCGGGGGAGAGTAAGGGCAGGCGGGACGGATGTCCAGCGCTGGCAGCCGTCTTCTCCAAGGAATGGGTGCCGGTGGACGTGGCCACTCTCCTGCTGCTGTGCGCCCTGGTCCTGCTGCGGCCCTCGTGATCCTCATCATCCTGCCGCTGGTGCCGCTGATCTGGCCGCTTCGCTGAGGGCTACACCGTCTCCGACCGGTAGCGGCGGTTCATGATGTCCTTGCCGCGGTCGATGAAGCAGGTGTCGATCTGCTTCGGCTGGAACCAGTTGCGCACGAAGTCGATCACGTTCTGCTGGTCGAACGGCTTGCAGGAGTAGACGTCGATCGAGATGAACCGGTTGTTGGCCGACGTGTGGATCTGGATGCCGCTCTCGATGATCGGAACCCAGCCGCTGTAGCCGGGCAGGCCCGGGAACGTCCGGTTGCAGGTCTTGAAGATGTAGGGCTGGGTCTGCTTGGTCATGTGGAGGTGGACGCAGATCTGGTCCAGGAACTCGTAGCCACGGTCGAGATCGCAGCAGACCTCCTCGTCACAGCCGAAACAGTCGAGAATGAGCTGAAAACCCCACGAGCTCTGTTCCTTCTTTTCACAACAGGGATCGGTTTGGGGCGCAGACTGGGTGCTCATGGGCTCCATCTCCTTGCGCGAAGTTCTTCAAAAAGTTGTTACGGAATGGATTGCCGCCGGCTCAAGGCAGGCGGGAGAGATCCCTGAGGATGCCCCCTTTCGAAGGTGTCGCCGAGGCACGGAAGTGGGACAGGGGGACTGGGAACGGTACTTTCGTGAAACGGAGATCTCTGTCTTGAATTCGAAATGGGGGGCATCGCCGCTTCCCCCGGGTGCACGCCCGGGGCTGGGAGTCTCCCCGCCCTACGGGCTCAAGACGACGTTCCGTTGTATTCCCCGTCCTCAACGCCCTGAACAGATGGGGAATGACGCAAGGGCTCTGGGAAATAACACGATTCCCGGGCTCTTCGCAGCATTCCCCTCTCCCCTTGCCTCACCAAGACCAGGGAATGCCGCGTCCCCACTCATTGCGTCTTAATGACGAGGGGGAATGACTCGTTCCCTCCTCTTCACGGCTTGAAGGGACGGGAATGCCGCGATCTCTGTTCAAGTCGCGACAATTTGTCCGGGGAATGCAGGATTACCCCGGCCCTTCGCGTCAGAGTCGCCCCTCGATCCAGCAGCCGCCGAGGACTTGAGTCCCTTGATAGAAGACGGCGGCCTGGCCGGGCGTGACTCCGCGCTGCGGCTCCGCGAAATCGATCTCCACCCTTCCCTTTTTTAGAGGACGGACGCGGGCGGTGACTCCGAGATGGCGCGAGCGGATCTTCACCGTGGCCTCCACCGGACCTTCAGGGTTCGGACCGATCCAGTGGAGCCTCTCGCCGCGGAGGCCGGGGGCCAGAAGGTCCTTTTCCCCGCCGACGACGACACGGTTCTCGCCGGGCTCGATCTTGAGGACATAGAGCGGGCTCGGCGCGGACAGTCTCAGGCCCCGGCGCTGGCCCACGGTGTAGCGGTAGTAGGGCTCGCCCTCGCCCAGCTCCTGGCCGATGGCGTTCACCAGCACCGCCGGCTCAGAGAGGGCCAGGGGAAAACGGCCGGGGTTCGCCGCCACCTGCTCCTCCACGAACTCGCGGATGCCGCCGGAGACGAAGCAGACTTCCATGCTCTCGCCCTTCTCCGCCACCACGAGGCCGGCCTCGCGGGCGATCTCCCGTACCTGGAGCTTGGTCATCTCGCCCAGGGGGAAGAGGGACGCCGCGAGCTGCTCCCGCGTCAGCTCGAAGAGGTAGTAGCTCTGGTCCTTCTCCGTGTCGACCGCCGTGTGCAGCTCGGGGCCATAGGGTCCCTCAAGGATACGGGCGTAATGGCCGGTCGCCACTCGGTCCGCGCCGAAGCGGCGGGCGCGGTCGAGCAGGAGGTCGAACTTCACCCAGGTGTTGCAGCGCACGCAGGGGCTCGGGGTACGGCCGGAGAGGTAGTCCTCCACGAAGGGGTCCACCACCTTCTCGCGGAACTCCTGGTCCATCCTCAGGGTGTAATGGGGGATGCCCACCTGCTGGGCCACCCGCCGGGCATCCCCGAGGTCGAGCGCGCCGCAGCAGCGGCCGTGGGCCTCGACGCCGGAGTGGTCCCAGAGCAGCATGGAGAGGCCCACGACAGGCACGCCCTGCCGCGCCAGGAGCCACGCCGTAACGGAAGAGTCCAGGCCGCCGCTCATGGCGACCGCCGTCAGACGGCTCACGCGACCTCCTTGGAGAGGGGGGAGACCCGGCGTAGCTCGGCCACCTCACGCTCCAGGGCGTCAAGGAAGGCGTCCACCTCCTCGACCGTGTTGGTGATGCCGAAGCTGATCCGCAGGGACGAGAGCGCCTCCTCAACCGGCAGCCCGATGGCGAGCAGGGTCTTCGAGGGCTCGACGGTCCCCGACGAGCAGGCCGAGCCCGTGGAGACGGCGAAGCCCGCGAGGTCGAGCCGGATCAGCAGCGATTCGCCCTCCACGCCGGGGAAGGCCACGTGCGCGGTGTTGGGCAGCCGCGGCGAGGACTGGCAGTGGAAGAGGACGTCCGGCATCCTCCGCGCCAATCCAGCCTCGAAGCGGTCGCGTAGGCCCTCTAGATGGACACCCCGATCCGCCATCTCCTCGCGGGCCACGGCCGCGGCCTCACCGAGCCCCACCAGGGCCGGCACGTTCTCCGTGCCCGCCCGGCGCCGCCGCTCCTGACCGCCGCCCAGCAGGTGAGGCGACAGCTCCACACCCTTTCGCACCCAGACGGCCGCGGCCCCCAGAGGTCCGTAGAACTTGTGGGCGCCCAGGACGAGGTAGTCCACCCCGAGGGTGTGGACGTCCACCGGCATCTTGCCCACGGCCTGCACGGCGTCGCAGAGGACGGGGATGCCCCGCTCGCGGCAAGCCGCGGCCACCTCGGCCACGGGCTGGATCGTGCCCAGCTCGTTGTTGGCCAGCATGAGGCAGACGAGCTTCGTGTCCGGCCGCAGGGCGGCGGCGATCTCCTCGGTGGAGACGACGCCGTCCCCACGGGGGGACACCCGCGTCACCGCCATCCCCTCTTTTTCAAGGCGTGCCGCACCCTCGCGGATCGAGGGGTGCTCGACGGCGGAGAGGACGAGGTGTCCGTCCGTGCCCCCTGTCCGTGCAACATGGAAGAGGACGGCATTGTTGGCCTCCGTGCCCGAGGCGGTGAACACCACCTCCGGAGGCCGGCCGCCCAGAAGCTCCGCCACCTTCTCCCGCGCCTCCTCGACGGCGTTGCGGGCCGCCTGCCCGAAGCGGTGCACGGACGAGGGGTTGCCGTGCCGCTCGCCGAGCCAAGGCAGCAGGGCCTCCCGCACCCGGGGATGGAGCGGCGTGGTGGCGTTGTGGTCGAGGTACACAGCGTCCATAAGGAGGGGTATTGTAACTCCTGGGCCCCGGCACGCATGTTGCGTCGGTTTTGCCGCTCCAGGGGCTTCTCCGTCTCTGGTTTCAGAAGGTGAAAGAATGCGCCGATTCCGTCTCCTGACGCTCCTCCCGCTCCTGCTCGCTTCCCTGTTCCTGTTCACTTCCACTTCCGTGCTCTCCGCGGCTCCCAAGGAGAGGGTGGACCGCAAGGCCCGCAAGGAGGCGATCCAGAAGCTCCCCGAGAAATACCAGAAGTGGCTGACGACGGTGGACCTCCTGATCACCGACGGGGAGATCGCGACGTTCCTGGCCCTGGAGCAGGACTACCAGCGCGATGCCTTCATCAAGCGCTTCTGGGCCGCGCGGGACACCTACAAGTCCACGGCCCGCAACGAGTTCCAGGACCGCTGGGAGGCCAACGTCGAGCAGGCCCTCGAGCTGTTCAACACGCTGGAGGACGACCGCGCCCGCGTCCTGCTGCTCAACGGGGTGCCGAGCGTGCGGATCGAGGGGCGCTGCTCGAACGTCATCTGGCCCGTGGAAGTCTGGGTCTTCCCTCACGCCGACCGCGTGCGCTCGCAGCTCATCGTGGTCTTCTACCGCAAGTGGGGCGTGGGGCCGTTCCGGGTGTGGTCCCCCGTAGAAGGGCTGGGCGCCCTGTTCTCCAGCGGCGCCGGCAGCGGCGGCGGGGCCCCCGACCTCGCCGCCGTCGCCAGCGGGTGCAAGGACGGCGACCAGCTCGCGGGCGGCATCGGCTGGGTGCTCCGCCAGGGGCTGGGCTACGACATGCTCCAGCAGCGCATGATGGCGAAGCCCGAGGACCAGCCCGGCGAATGGGTCTCCTCGTTCAGCTCCTACTCGACCGACATGCCCGAGGGGGCCGTCCCCCTGCCGGCCAAGCTCACGGTCGACTTCCCGGGCCGCTACCAGAACCGCACGGTGGTGCAGGGCCTGGTCAGCGTGGCCCCGAACGCGGCCACGAAGTCGACCTTCGGCGGCGCCAACACCTACAACCTGCTGCTCAACGGCGAGGTGCTGCAGAACGGCGAGCTGTTCGACAACTTCCGCTACAAGTTCGACTTCCCGGGTGGGGCCGCGGCGCCAACAGGCGAGACCGACAACCTGCCCATCGTCTTCCAGCGCTACCTGCGGCCGGGCGAGTACAAGATGGTCGTCAAGGTCCAGGACCTGAACTCCGGCAAGGTCTTCCGCGAGGAGCGCTCGCTCTCCGTGCCGGCCTCGGACCACGTGGCCCCGGCCTCGGCGCTCCCGGAAGATGAGACCAGCGCCCGCCTGCTGGCCGAAGCCAACCGGGCCATCTCCAACGGCGAGACCACCCTGAAGCTGATCCGCCCCTTCGGCGAGCTCCAGACGGGCATGCAGCGGTTCGACACGCTGACGACCGGCCCGAACATCACCAAGGTCACCTTCGCCCTCGACGGCAAGCCGGTGTTCACCAAGAAGAACCCGCCCTACAGCGTGGAGCTGGACCTGGGCAACATCCCCCGGCCCCGCACCTTGACCGCCAAGGCCTTCGACACCGCCGGCACCGAGCTGGCCATGGACGAGCTGGTCATCAACTCGGCCGCCAACCGCTTCCAGGTGCGCCTGGCGGAGCCCCTGAAGGGCAAGCGCTACCAGGGGAGCCTGCTCGCACGCGCCGACACCACGGTGCCGGACGGCCAGACGGTGGAGCGGGTGGAGTTCTTCCTGAACGAGACGCGGGTCGCGACGCTCTACCAGCCTCCCTTCCAGCAGCCGATCGTGCTGCCCAAGGGGGAGGAGATCGCCTACGTGCGGGCCGTGGCCTATCTCGCGGACGGCAACTCGACCGAGAACCTGGTCTTCGTCAACGCGCCCGAGGACATGGGTGAGGTCAACATCAACTTCGTCGAGCTGTACACCACGGTGCTCGATCGCCAGAACCGGCCCATCGAGGGCCTGGAGGCCAAGGACTTCGCCGTGACCGAGGACGGCGTCAAGCAGGAGGTCTCCCGCTTCGAGCGCGTGACCGACCTGCCGATCCACGCCGCGGTCACCCTGGACGTCTCGGGCTCCATGGAGCAGAGCCTCGACACGGCGCGCCAGAGCGCCCTGGAGTTCTTCCAGCGGATCGTGCGGCGCAAGGACCGGGCGGCCGTCATCACCTTCAACGACCACCCGAACCTGACGGTGAAGTTCACCAACGACGTGCCCACCCTGGCCGCGGGCCTGGCCGGCCTCAAGGCCGAGCGCGGCACGGCCCTCTACGACAGCATCATCTTCACCCTCTACTACTTCACGGGCGTCAAGGGGCAACGGGCCCTGATCCTCATCTCCGACGGCAAGGACGAGGGCAGCCGCTTCACCTGGGACGACGCTCTGGACTACGCCCGCCGGGCCGGCGTCACCATCTACGCCATCGGCCTGGGCGACGTGGATAAGCGCAAGCTCAACCAGCTCGCGGAGGAGACGGGCGGCCGGACCTTCTTCCTGAAGAACGTGTCGGAGCTGCCGGGCATCTACACCCAGGTGGAGCAGGAGCTGCGCTCGCAGTACCTGATCGCCTACCAGTCCACCAACACGAGCGGCGGCAACACCTTCCGGTCCGTGGACCTCAAGGTTCTGAGGCCCGGAATGGAGGCGAAGACGATTCGCGGGTATTACCCATAGAGGACGATCCCATGAGACCCGGGGCGGCTGTCGTTGCGGTCCTTGCAGTCCTTCTAGTCCTTTTTCTCCTCCCCCTGCCGGCCGGGGCCTACCACCCCTACGACCGCAAGGTCACCCCGGAGGAGCGCGACGCCATCGCCCGGCTGCCGGAGAAGTACCGGGCCTGGATCGAGGAAGTCGACGTCCTGATCGGCGAGGAGGAGCGGGCAACGTTCCTGGCCCTTGAAAAGGACTATCAGCGCGACGCCTTCATCAAGCGGTTCTGGGAGGTGCGCGACCCGCTGCCGCGGACGGCCCGCAACGAGCTCAAGGACCGCTGGGAGGTCAACGTCCGGCAGGCCCGCGAGCTGTTCCAGGACCTCACGGACGCGCGCTCCCGGGTGCTCCTCCTGAACGGCCCGCCGGAGGAGCGGATCGAGTCCAAGTGCCCCCTGCTCCTCTGGCCCCTCGAAGTCTGGTTCTACGCCCGCAGCGAGCAGATCCAGGAGCCGCTCGCCGTGGTCCTGTACCGCAAATGGGGGTCCGCCCCGTTCCGCGTCTGGAGCCCCTCCGAGGGAATCGACGGGCTCTTCGCCCAGTCCGTTTTGGAGAGCGGCGAGGAGACCGCCGTGCCCGCCGCAGGTGCGCAGCGTGCGAGCGGCCGGGGCGGGAGCGAGGGCGGCCCGGGCAGCGCCAAGGGGGACGGAGGGACCCGGCAGCGGCAGCACTCCCTCGCCGAGATCACCGGCTTCAACGGCGGCTGCGGTGACTGGGAACACGCCCAGAAGATCGCGGCCGGCATCGTCTGGGTCTCCTCGCGGCGGGACTGGGACGTCCTGGAGCTGAAGATCGTGGCCCGCCAGGAAGGTCCGGGCCGCGAGTGGGTCTCGGCCTTCAACTCCTACTCGACGGACGTGCCGGAGAACGCTTCCCCGCTGCCGGGCCGGCTGGACCTCGCCTTCCCGGGCCGATTCCAGAACCGCACCATGGTGCAGGGCGCCGTGGCCGTGCCCGCGGACGCTCCCGGCCAGGCTGCCTTGGGCGAGGCCCGCTCGGTCAACCTCCTGCTCACGGGCGAGGTGCTGCGCGACGGCGAGCTGTTCGACAGCTTCCGCTACAAGTTCGACTTCCCGGTGTCTGAAGAAGGCGGCTCGATCCCCCTGACGTTCGAACGCCCCCTGCGGCCCGGGGACTACACGCTGGTGGTAAAGGTCGAGGACGTCAACTCCGGCAAGTTCTTCCGCGAGGAGCGGGCGATCTCGGTCCCCGTGATCGACGTCACGGCCCCGGCCCCCATGACGGCGCGGCTGGGCGAGGACGCGGAGACCACCCGCATCCTGGCCGAGGCCAACGCGGCCCTGAGGAGCGGCGAGACCACCATCCACCTCGTGCCGCCCGCGGGCCAGCTCCAGACCGGCATGCAGCGGTTCGACACCCTCACGACAGGGACAGGGATTGAGAAGGTCACCTTCTCGCTCGACGGCAAGCCCGTCCTGACCAAGAAGGCGCCGCCCTACAGCGTGGAGCTCGACCTGGGCAACGTCCCCCGCACGCGGACGCTCGCCGTGACGGCCTACGACGCGGCGGGCGCCGAGATCGCCTCGCACGAGTTGCTGCTCAACTCGTCCGGCCACCGCTTCCGCGTCCACCTGGCCGAGCCGCGGAAGGGCAAGCACTACGATTCGAGCCTGCTGGCCCGGGCCGAGGTCGAGGTCCCCGAGGGCGAGACGGTCCAGAAGGTGGAGCTGTATCTCAACGAGACACGGATCGCGACCCTCTTCCAGCCGCCGTACGTCCACCCGGTCGTCCTCCCGAAGAACGAACCCATCGCCTACGTGCGGGCCGTGGCCTACCTGCCGGACGGCAACACCACCGAGCACGTGGTCTTCGTCAACGCGCCCGAGTATTTAGAGGAAGTGGACGTCGACCTCGTGGAGCTGTACACCACGGTGCTCGACCGCCAGGGCCGGCCGGTCCCCTCGGGGCTGGAGGCCCAGGACTTCGTCGTTACGGAGGACGGCGCCCGCCAGAAGATCGTTCGCTTCGAGCGGGTGACCGACCTGCCCATCCACGCGGCCGTGGCCATCGACGTCTCGGCCTCCATGGAGAAGAGCCTGGAGAAGGCGCAGGCCGCGGCCGTCCAGTTCCTTCAGGGGACCGTCCGGCCCAAGGACCGCGCCGCCGTCATCACCTTCAACGACCACCCAGCGCTGGCCGTGAAGTTCACGCGCGACCTCCGCACCCTGGCCGGAGGCCTGGCAGGGCTCAAGGCCGAGCGCGGCACGGCCCTCTACGACAGCCTGATCTTCAGCTTCTACAACTTCAACGGCCTCAAGGGCCGGCGGGCCATCCTCCTCCTCTCTGACGGCAAGGACGAGGGGAGCCGCTTCACCTTCGAGGAGGCCCTGGAGTTCGCCCGCCGGGCCGGGGTCACGGTCTACGCCATCGGCCTGGGCGAGGACGTGGAGAAGAGGAAGCTCGCCAGGATCTCCGAGGACACCGGCGGAAGGGCCTTCTTCCCCAAGGGCGCCGAAGAGCTGGCCGGCATCTACGCCACCATTCAGGAGGAGCTGCGCTCGCAGTACCTGATCGCCTACCAGTCCACGACCACCCGCACGGACCCCGGCTTCCGGGTGGTGGACCTCAAGGTGGGCAAGTCCGGCCTGGAGGCCAAGACCATCCGGGGCTACTACCCTTGAGCGATAAGGTAGGATCGCCCCCGATGCACCGTACCCTACGATCCCTGCTGTCCGTGCTCGTCCTTGTCTCGTCCGTGTCCGTCCGCGCCCAGACGCCGCCCCCCGACCTGGCCCCTCGCTACAGCGCCTGGCTCGAAGACGTGGCCCTCCTGATCTCCCCCAAGGAGAAGGCGGCGTTTCTGGCGCTGGGCAAGGACTACCAGCGCGACGCCTTCATGCGCCGGTTCTGGCAGGTGCGCGACCCCTTCCCGCAGACGCCCATCAACGAGCTCAAGGAGCGATGGGAGCCGCGGGCCAGGCTGGCGCGCGAGAAGTTCGGCAACCTGATGGACGACCGGGCGCACATGATGCTCTTCAACGGCGAGCCGGCCGAGGTGTTCCAGGCCCGCTGCGACGTGCTTCTGCCCATCGAGCTGTGGAGCTACCCGGGCACGGAGCGCATCCGGGGGAGCTTCACCCTGGCGTTCGTCTCCCGCGGCGGCTCGCCCAAGGGGCCGTTCCGGCTCTGGTCGCCGGGCGAGGGGGTCGAGTCGGTCCTCTCGCTCGACCTGCGGGCGCGGCTGCGGGACCAGGGGCGGGGCTTCGCCGCCATCGCGGAGCTGTGCCCCCGGGGCGAGGACATCGCCGCCCGGCTGGCCGAGGCGCTGGACTGGGGGCGCGCCGAGTCGGCCATCCAGTTCATCCCCAAGCCGAGCGAGGAGTGGCTCTCGACCTTCTCGTCCTTCTCGACCGACGTGCCCGAGGGCGCCGCGGCTTTTCCCGCCCAGGTGGACCTCTCCTTCCCCAGCCGTTTCGGCAGCCGCACGGTGATGCAGGGCCTGGTCACCGTGCCCAAGGACGCCGTGAAGCCCGAGCGGATCGAGGGGAGCGGCACCGCGGCCTACGCCTTCGTGGTGGACGGCGAGGTGCTCTACAAGGGCGAGCTGTTCGAGCACTTCCGCTACCGGTTCGCCCTGCCCGAGAGCGAGGTGGCCTCCTCCGACCGGATCCCCATCGTCTTCCAGAGGTTCCTGCGGCCGGGGAGCTACTCGCTGGTGCTGAAGATCGAGAACACGGCCGGCAAGAGCTTCTTCCGTGAGCAGCGGGAGCTGGAGGTGCCGTCCGCTCCGGTTGCTCCCCCTCCTGTCGCGACCGCTGAGACAGCGGCACCCTCTCTCACCGAGGCCAACACCAACGCCGTGGTCTCCGACGGCGAGACGATTCGCATCCTGCCGCCGCCCCCGGGCCTGCTCACGGGCAAGGTGCGGGTGGAGGCCGCGGTCCCCGAAACGAGCACGGGCATCGCGAAAGTCAGCTTCGAGCTGGACGGCCGGCCCGTGCTCACCAAGTCGAAGCCCCCCTTCAGCGTGGAGCTGAACCTGGGCCCGCAGCCGCGCATCCACAGCCTCAAGGCCCTGGCCCAGGACACCGCCGGCAGGACGGTCGCCGAGGACGAGGTCCAGCTCAACGTGGGCCCCCACCGCTTCGCCGTGCGGCTGGTGGAGCCCCAGCCGGGCAGGACCTACCAGTCGAGCCTGCGCGCCCAAGCGCAAGTCGAGGTCCCCGAGGGGGACGATCTGGACCGGGTGGAGATCTTCCTCAACGACGACCGCGTGGCAACCCTCTACCAGCCGCCCTTCGCCCAGCCGGTCCTCCTGCCCCAGACCAAGGAGATCACCTACGTCCGCGCCGTGGCCTACCTGAAGGACGGGAGCTCGACCGAGGACCTGGTGCTGATCAACGCGCCCGGTGTCACCAAGGTGAACGTCCAGTTCGTCGAGCTCTACACCACCGTGGTGGACAACCGGGGCCGGCCGGTCGAGGGGCTCACCCAGAACGACTTCACCGTCCTCGAAGACGGCGCGCCCCAGCAGGTCCGCCGCTTCGAGCTGGTGCGCGACGTATCCATCTATGCCGGCCTCCTGCTCGACACCTCGGCCTCCATGGGCGAGGGCGACGGCGAGAAGCTGGAGGCGGCCGTGCGCGGCGCCCTGCGCTTCTTCCAGAAGGTGGTCACCCCCCGCGACCGCGCGGCCGTGATCACCTTCAACGACCAGCCGAGCCTGGCCGTGCGCTTCACCAGCCAGGAGGACGTGCTGGCCGGGGGGCTCGCCGGCCTGACGGCCGCCGGCAACACGGCCCTCTACGACAGCCTGATCTACGCCCTCTACTACTTCGGCGGCGTCAAGGGGAAGCGGGCCCTCATCATCCTCTCGGACGGCAAGGACGAGGGGAGCCGCCACACCTACAACGACGCCCTGGAGTATGCCCGGCGCAGCGGCGTGGCCCTCTACACCGTGGGCATCGGCCTCTCGACCCGCGAGTCGGACGTGCGGCTGAAGCTCTCGCGCCTGGCCGACGAGACGGGCGGACGGTTCTTCTTCATCGAGCGGGCCAGCGAGTTGGAGGGGATCTACGACTCCATTCAGAAGGAGCTGCGCTCGCAGTACCTCCTCGCCTACCAGTCCAACAAGGAGGGGGACGGCGACGACCAGGAGAAGTTCCGCACCGTCGAGGTGAAGATGGCGAAGCCGGGTCTGGAGGCCAAGACGCTCCGGGGGTACTACCCCTGACCGGACTCCCGGATCTCATCCTGGCCTCGGGCTCCCCCCGGCGCCGCGAGCTCCTGGGCGGCCTGGGGCTGCGCTTCACCGTCCGCGCGGCCGACGTGGACGAGTCGCCCCTGCCGGGCGAGGCGCCAAAGGACACCGTGCTGCGCCTCGCCCAGGCCAAGGCGGCGGCGCGGGCCCATCCCGGCGAGCTCGTGCTGGCGGCGGACACGGTGGTGGTCCTCGACGGCGAGCTGCTGGGCAAGCCCGCGGATCCCGCCGGCGCCCGCCGCATGCTGGCCCGCATCGCCGGCCGGGAGCACACGGTGCTGACCGGCGTGGCCCTGGAGGAGCCGGAGCGGCAAGGTGAGGTCTCCGCCGTCGAGTCCTCGCGGGTGAGGATGGCCGCCCTGTCGCCCGAGGAGATCGCCTGGTACGTGGCGACCGGCGAGCCCCTGGACAAGGCCGGCTCCTATGCCATCCAGGGGATCGGGGCGCTGTTCGTGGAAGAGGTCTTCGGGAACTACACCAACGTGGTGGGCCTGCCGCTGCCCCTGACAGGGCGGCTCTTCCGGAAGCTGGGGTATGGGCTGCTGGACTTCAGGTAACTCTGTCCTCAACCGTCCGTGACAGTCCGTGCCTGTCCGTGACCGTCCTCTCCCCTCACCCTCCGTACTTGATCGGATCCCCCAGCTTGTCGAGCGAGAAATTGGCCATGATCTGGTGGCCGTTGAAGTCGAGCACCCGCATGTCCTCCACCTCGCCCAGATCCCGGGCCACGTTCTCGAAGGCTTCGCCGTAGCGGTCGCGGACGGCCTCGAGGTCGACCTCGTAGGCGATGAACTTGTCGATCCCCTTGTAGCGCAGCTTGCTGACCAGGCGCTCGTCGGTCAGCTTGGGGAAGGTGGAGAGCAGCAGGATGGGCCCGCTGCCCATGAAAACCAGGTAGGCGCGCGTCGGTCTCGGGCTCATGGCGTCCCCCTACCCTCAGGCCACGAAGTAGGCGCTGGCGCGGACCTGGAGACGGGCGCGCGGCTCGAAGCCGCTGCCCACCAGGGCATAGGCGCTGGTGCTGCCGAGGATGGGCAGCACGATCCAGCCGTCGAAGCTCTCGCCGCCGGCATAGGGCGGCACCACGGGCTCGATCTCGGCGATCTTGGTCCAGTGGTCCTCGTCCGGGTCGAAAGACGCGCGCAGCTCGACGTAGGCGCGGTCGAGGTCGATGGTGCGCTGACCCGACGGGTGCCAGACCGAGAAGACGAAGCGGACCTCGTCATAGGAGCTGGTGCCGAGGAAGGACTTGCCGGCCACCATCAGCGGGAACGAGAAAGATCCCGCGGTGTCGGTGGCGAAGATCTCGGGCGTGGGGTCGAAGACGACCTGCCGGGGGGGCGTCGGGGTCGAGCTCATCTCTCCTCCTCGGGGGAAGCACTGCCGCGGTCGCCGCGGTCGCCGCTGGCGACCGCGAGGGCCTGTCCGATGCGCCGCCTGGACTCGGCTTCGTCGGGACCGGCGCCGAGCAGCGGCGCGGCAAGGCCAAAGGCCACAG
>CAXTNS010000083.1:1438-14986 GCA_964245465.1 uncultured Thermoanaerobaculia bacterium | reverse complement strand
CGGCGGCTCCGTGATCGACGGAGGCGCGGTGGCGACCGGCCGGCCCGAGCTTTCCGGAGCCGGCACCACGGCGGGCGGCTGCGCCGGATCAGTCGTCTCGGCCGGCGGCTGCGTCTCGGCGGCCTGAGCGTGGAGGTGGCACGGAACGGCCAGGGCGAGAGCGGCCACCAGCAAGAGGGCCCGGCAGCGATCCGCCTTGGCGGAGGTTGCATTCACGGTTCTCACGTTCTCTCTCCTTTGTCGCCGATCGCGACTCCATAGCTCACGGTTCATGCTCCCGCCCCCCGTCTGCCGAGGAGCCGCGCCTTCCTGCGCTCGCCCCGCTGCCGGCTCTCCTGCTCGGCCGGCGCCCCGCCAACACCGCCGGCGGTAACCTCTTCGCCGGCTCCCTGAGCGGCGACCATGCGGGCGAGGGTGCCCACCGTGGGCGCTTCGTACAGGCTCACTTCCGAGAGGCCGGCCCCCAGCCGCTCCCGTAGCCGCTGGACGAGCCGCAGGCCGGCGAGCGAGTTGCCTCCCAGCTCGAAGAAGTTGTCGTGCAAGCCCACCGGCTCGACCCCCAGGATCTCCTGCCAGACCGAGGCGATGTCCCGCTCCAGGTCGGACTGCGGCAGGACGTAGGCGGTGGCGAGGGCCGGGCGCGGGTGCGCCGTGGCGGCCGCTGGCGCAGCCTCTTCGAGAGCCGCCAGGGACACCATGGGATCGTTCTCGGCCCGCCGGCTCTCGAGGTCGAGGGTGGAGACCACGACCTGCGGCAGCCCCGATCCGGCGATACGCCGGAAGGCCTCCACCCCCTCGCGCGACGCGAGGCCCTGGGCGAGGCTCTCCTGGCGCTTGGCCTTCCACTCCTCGGGCACCTCGGTCGAAACGGCCATGCCGGTCTCCCGCCAGGCATCCCAGTTGATGGACACCGCCGCCTCCCCGGTCCGCGCCCGCTCCGCGGCGAAGGCGTCGAGGAAGGCGTTGGCCGCCACGTAGTCCGCCTGCCCCACCTGCGGCAGGAGGACGGTGATCGAGGAGGTGAGCGCGAAGAGGTCGAGCTCGACTCCCGCGAAGATCTCGGCCAGCACGAGCGCACCGCGCACCTTGGGGGCGAGGATCCGCTCGGCCCCCTCCCGGTTCTTCACCTGGAGGAGCCCGCCGCCCGGGACACCGGCGGCGTGAATCACCCCGCGGATGGCGCCGAAGCGCCGCTCGGCCGCCGCCACCACCGCCTGCATGGCCGCCGGGTCGGCGACGTCCGCCGAGAGGGTCAGCACCTCCCCTCCCAGCTCCTCGATGGCCAGCAGGCGCTCGATCTTGCGGCGGATCGGGTCGCTCTCGCCGTGGAGGGTGAGCCAGTCGGGCCAGCGCTCGCGCTCGGGGAACGCGGAGCGGCCCACCAGCACCAGCCGCGCCCCCGCGTCCCGGGCCAGGGACTCGGCGATCTCCAGCCCGATGCCGCCCAGGCCTCCGGTGATGAGGCAGACGCCGCCCGGCCGCAGCCGTGGAGGAGCGTCCTCTGCCAGTGGCGCGGGCTCGTACTCGCACGTCCAGCGCAGGTTGCCGCGGAAGGCGACGGCCGGGAGCTCCGGGGCACGTCCGACCTCCGCCAGGATCTGCCTGGCCGTCCGCTTCAGGGCCCCGAGCGTCACGTCAATGCTCCGGCAGGAGAGGCTCGGGTACTCGCGCGGGATGACCGTCACGGGACCCAGGAGCGTGGCCTTCAGGGGATCGAGCGGCTCCTCTCCCGTGACCTCGCAGAGGCCGTTCGACACCACGGTGATGGCCGTGGGATCGGTGACGCTCTGCCGGCCGAGGGCCTGGGCGAGGAAGACGAGGCTGTAGAAGCTGCGGTCGAGGTCCGCTCCTTCGACCGAGACGTTCCAGAGGTGGAGGACGTGCGTGGGCGTCCGGCCGAGCGCCTCGAGGAGCGCGTCGTAGTCTTCCCGCCGCCCCGGCGTGACGGTGAAACCCGCTGGCCCGCGTGAGAACGTCTCTCCCGCCGAAACCCGGACGACGTTCCGGCCGTCCCGTTCCAGGCGCTCGGCCAGGATCTCGCCCAAGCCGCAGCGGTCGAGGAAGACGAGCCAGCTCTCCGCCACCATGGCTTCCGGAGAAACCGGTTCTGCCACCGAAACCGGCAGGCGGGACTGCTTCCAGACCGGCACGTAGAACCAGTCGGCCGGGTCGTTGCGCCTCCCCGCCGGCCGTCGGGGGGAGGAGGTTGCGGGCAATGGATCGACCCAGTAGCGGCGGCGCTCGAACGGGTACGAGGGCAGCGCCACCCGGTGGCGGCGCTCGCCCGCCCAGTACCCCGTCCAGTCGACCTCGCCGCCGGCCAGCCAGAAGCGGGCGAGGGCCTGGAGCAGGAAGACCGGGTCGGGATCCGCCTGCTTGGGGTGGCGCAGCGTGGCCACCATGGCGTGGACGAGGCCGGCCACCGGGTGCTGGCGGGCCAGGGTCGAAAGGGTGTTGCCCGGGCCGGTCTCCAGCAGGATGCGGTGCGGCTCGGCGAGCAGGAGGGCCACGCCGTCGGCGAAGCGCACCGCCCCGCGCAACTGGCGCACCCAGTAGGCCGGGTCGGTCGCCTCCTCCGGGCGGATCCAGGTACCGGTGACGTTCGACAGGAACGGCAGCCGGGGCGGCTCGAGGCGCACCCGCCGGACCTGCTCCAAGAAGGGCTGGAGGACGGGATCCATCATCCGCGAGTGGAAGGCGTGGGAGGTGTGAAGGCGCCGGCAGGCGAGCCCCTTCCCGGTGAGCCGCTCGGCCAACTCGTCGATGGCCTCGAACGGCCCCGAGACCACGGAGACCGACGGGCGATTGACCGCGGCGAGCGACAGGTCCTCGCCCAGGAGGGGCAGCACCTCGGCCTCGGGCAGGGGGACGCCGAGCATGGCCCCCGCCGGCATCTGACCCATCAGGCGGCCGCGCACCGCCACCACCGCCAGGGCATCCTCCAGCGAGAAGACCCCGGCGAGGCAGGCCGCCACGTACTCGCCGATCGAGTGGCCGAGCATGGCCTCCGGGCGGACGCCCCAGCTCATCCACAGCCGGGCCATGGCCCAGGAGACGGTGAAGAGGGCCGGCTGGGCCAGTCGCGTGTCCTGCAGCCGCTCCGCAGCCTCCTCCTCTTCTCCGAAAAGAACCTCGCGCAGGTCGAGGCCGTCCAGGTGCGGCTGGAGCAGCCGACAGCAGAGGTCCACGTCGGCACGGAACGAGGGCTCCGACTCGTAGAGACCCTTTCCCATGCCGGGGTACTGTGCTCCCTGGCCGGGGAAGAGGAAGGCCACCGGCCGATCGCCGGGCTCGGGAGCGGTGGTGAGCAGCCGCTCGGGGTCGAGCGTCTCCAGGGCTCCGGCCGCGTCCGCGAGGTCTCTCGCCACCAGAGCCCGGCGGTGCTGGAACGCCTTGCGCCCATGGGTCAGGGTAAAGGCCACGTCGGGCAGGTCGAGATCCGGCTCCTGCCGCAGGTGATCGGCCAGCCGGGCCGTGGACCGCTCCAGGGCCGTGGCGCTCTTGGCGGACAGGAGGAGGAGCTGGTGGGGCCGCGAGCCGCTCGTCGCGGGCAACGGCGGCGCCTCCTCCAGGACTACGTGGGCGTTGGTGCCGCCCATGCCGAGCGAGGTGACGCCGGCGCGGCGCGGTCCCGTCTCCGGCCACGGGCGCAGCTTGGTGTTGACGAAGAACGGGCTGCTCGCGAAGTCGATCCGCGGGTTGGGCGTCTCGAAGTGGAGGCTCGGGGGGATGGCCCCGTGGTGGAGCGAAAGCGCGGCCTTGATCAGGCCGCAGACGCCCGCCGCCGTGTCCAGGTGGCCGATGTTGGTCTTGAGCGAGCCGACGGCGCAGTAGTTTCGGCGGTCCGGATCGGCGAAGACACGCGACAGGGCGGCGATCTCGATGGGGTCGCCCAGGGCCGTGCCCGTGCCATGGCATTCGATATACGACACCGTACGGGGATCGACCGCGGCGTTCTCGTAGGCCCGCTGGTAGACCGCTACCTGGCCTTCCACCGAGGGCGCCATGAAGCTCACCTTGAGCGAGCCGTCGTTGTTGCAGGCCGACCCCTTGATGACGGCGTAGACCGTGTCGCCCTCGGCTATTGCGTCATCCAGGCGCTTCAGCACCACCACTCCGGCGCCATGTCCGGAAACGAAGCCGGTGGCCGAGGCGTCGAAGGCGCGGCAGTGGCCGTCACGGGCCGTGGTGCCCCCCTCCTGGTACATGTAGCCCGACGTCTCCGGCAGGTGGATCGACACCCCGCCGGTGAGCGCCATGTCGCAGTCGTGCTGGAGCAGCCCCACGCAGGCCTGGTGGACGGCCGCGAGCGAGGTCGACGAGGCCGTCTGGACGGTGACGCTCGGTCCTTTCAGGTTGAGCTTGTAGGAGACCCGGGAGGTCATCGGGTCCTTGTCGTTGCCCAGAGACGCCTGGAGGGTGTCCACGGAGGCGACCAGCTCCATGTGGGAGAGCAGGTTCATGATCATGTAGGTGTTCATGCTCAGGCCGGCATAGACACCCACCAGACCGTCGAACCGCTCGGGATCCCAGCCCGCGTGCTCCAGCGCCTCCCACGAGCACTCCAGGAAGAGCCGGTGCTGCGGGTCCATCAGCTCGACCTCGCGCGGGTTGAGCCCGAAGAAGGAGGCGTCGAAGAGGTCGACGTCGCCCAGGATGCCCTTGGCCCGTACGTAGTTCGGGTTCTCGACCAGCCTGGGGTCCGCCCCCGCCTCCAGCAGCTCCTCGGCGGTGAAGAAGGTGATCCCCTCGCGTCCGGCGGCGACGTTGCGCCACAGCTCGTCCACGCTCTTGGAACCGGGGAAGCGGCCGGCCATGCCGATGATCGCGATGTCCTGCTGGCCCCAGCGACGCTCGCGGCGGGAGATCACACCCGCGGATACCGCCGGAGCTTCGACAGAGACGGAGCCCGACAGGTGGCGGGCCAGCGAGGAGATCGTGGGGTACTGGAAGAGCTCGATCAGCGAGACGTCCCGGCCCAAGGCCTCCTTGAGCCGCGCGTGCACCTTGGCCATGCGCAGCGAGTGCCCGCCCAGGTCGAAGAAGTTGTCGTCGATCCCCACCTTTTCGACCTGCAGCTCCTCCTGCCAGAGGGCCGTGATCGTCCGCTCCAGCTCGCTCTTCGGGGCGCTGTAGGCGCTCGCGAGGTCCGGCCGGGCGCGGTCCGGGGCCGGAAGCAGAGCCAGATCGACCTTGCCGTTCGGGGTGAGCGGCAGCTCGGGCAGGGTCACCAGGGTTCCGGGGACCATGTAGTCCGGCAGCTTCTCGCGCAGGTACGCCAGCAGCTCGCCGACGCTGGGCTGTGGGCCCTCGGGAACCAGGTAGGCCACCAGCTCGGCCTCGCCGCCGTCCTTGCGCACGGTGACGGCGCACTCCTTGACGCCCGGATGGAGGGCCAGGGCCGATTCGATCTCGGCCAGCTCGATGCGGAAGCCCCTCACCTTGACCTGCTGGTCAACCCGGCCGAGGTACACCAGCTCGCCGTCCGAGCGAAGGAGACCGCGGTCGCCCGTGCGGTACATCCGCGCTCCGGTGTCCCAGGGGTCGGGCAGGAAGCGCGCGGCCGTGGCCGCGGGGTCGCCCAGATAGCCGCGGGCCAGACCCTCGCCCGCGATGAAGACCTCTCCCGGGCAGCCGCCCGGCAGCGCCTGGAGGTGGCGGTCGAGCAAGTAGACCCGGTGGTTCATCAGCGGCCGACCGATGGGCGGGACGGAGCCGGGCGCGAGGTCCTCCGGGACCAGGATGTGGCAGGTCGAGCAGATGCTCGTCTCGGTGAGACCGTAGCCGTTGACGATTCGCACGCTGCCGAGGAGCTTGTCGACGTCTCCGGCGGAAAGCGCTTCGCCACCCACCAGGATCAGCCGCAGCCGCTGCAGCCGCTCGCGCAGGGCGTTCAGGCGCGCCATCATCGACGGCACGGTCGAGACGATGGAGATGCCGTGGCGCTCGATCAGCGAGGTCAGGGCGGAGAGGTCGAGAAGCTCGGCGCGGTCTGGGAGGACCAGCGCCCCACCCGCGCACAGCAGGGGGAAGATCTCCCCCACAAAACTGGCGAAGCTGATGGCGGTCAGGGGCAGGATGCGGTCCGCGGGCTCCGGCCGGTAGCTGTCCAGGAACGAGGCCACCAGGTTGACCAGGTTACGGTGCGTGAGCAGAACCCCCTTGGGGACGCCGGTCGAGCCCGAGGTGTGGATGACGCAGGCAATGTTCGCCGATGTCGCCGTCTGCGGGAGGGGTGAATCGTCCTCGTCCGCGATCTCCGAGAGCCACTCCTCGGTCACTACGATCTCGACTCCGGCGCTCTCCAGCAGGGCGTTCATCCGGCTGCGGGGCGTCTCGGGATCGACGGGCAGGTAGGCACCGCCCGCCTTGAGCACGCCAATCAGGCCCACCATCAGGGCCGGCGAGCGCTCCAGGCAGACCGCGACCCGCGATTCGGGTCCGACGCCCAGGGCGCGCAGGCGCCGCGCCAGACGGTTCGCACGCCGGTCGAGCTCGCCATAGGTGAGCGCCTCGCCGCCAGAGATCACCGCCACGGCGTCGGGGCTCCTCTCCGCCTGCTCGGCCAGCAGCTCCGGCAGCGTGGCCTCGTGCCGGTACTCGGCGCCCGTGTCGTTCCAGACCCCCGTGAGCTGGCGCTCCTCTTCCGGCGTCAGCAGAGGCAACTCCGAGACCGGGGCCTCCGGATCGGCCACGATGCCGGCGAGCAGCCGCTCAAAGTGGCGGCCCCAGCGGGCGACCGTGGCGGCGTCGAAGAGGTGGACGTTGTAGTCGAAGGAGGCCACGAAGGCCTCCTCTACCTCGCCCACTACCTCGCCCATAATCTCGCCCATGGTGAGGGTGACATCGAACTGGGCGATCCGCTGCTCCAGCGGCACGGCCTCCAGGCGCAGCCCGTCCACGTCGGCATGGGCACTCGGCTCGCCCAAGGCGCAGGCGGTCAGCTCCTGGCCGTCCGCGAGCTGGGCCTTCTGGAGGACGAACATGGCCTGGAACAGAGGCGAGCGGCTGGGATCGCGCTCCGGCTGCAGGCGCTCGACCAGGAGCGGGAAGGGGAGGTCCTGGTGCTCGAACGCTCCAAGAGCGTCCGCGCGGGTGCGGGCGAGGAGCGCCCCAAAACCAGGGTCGCCCTGCACGTCCGCGCGCAGCACCAGGGGATTGACGAAGTAGCCCAGGGTGCGCGCGAACCCGGCGCGGGTGCGGGCCGCGGACACCGTCCCCACCAGGAAGTCGTCCTGCCCCGTGTAGCGGTGAAGGAGGACCTCGAAGGCGGCCAGCAGGGTGACGAAGGGAGTCGCTCCCCGCTCGCGGCCCAGCTCCTTCAGGCGGCGCGAGAGATCGGAGGAGAGATGGACCTGGAGCGCCGACCCCTCCTGGGTCTGCACCCTCGGCCGGGGCCGGTCGGTATGGAGATCCAGGATTGGCAGCTCGCCGCCCAGGCGGGTCCGCCAGTAGTCCCACAGCCGCTCGCCCTCGGGTCCGGCGAGCTGCTCTTCCTGCCAACGCGCGTAGTCCGTGTAGAGGTGACCGGCTGGCGGGAGCGCCACCCTCTCCCCCGCTCTCAGGGCCGGATACAGGAGGGCTAGGTCGTCGATCAGCAGGCCGAGCGACCAGAAGTCGGTGATCACGTGGTGCATCGACAGCAGCAGCACGTGCTCCAAGGCTGCCCGGGTGAGCAGGACCACCCGCATCAGGGGGCCGTTCTCCAGGTCGAACGGCCGCTGCCCCTCGGCCGCCAGATAGTCGTTCAGCCGGTGGTCGCTCCAGCCCTGGGCGTCCACCTCTTCGAAATTCAGCTCCCCGCGAGGGTGCACCCGCTGCACCGCCTCGCCCCGGGAGGTGGGGAACGTGGTGCGCAGGACCGCGTGGCGCTCGATCAGGATGTCGAGCGACGCCTTGAGCGCGGCCACGTCGAGCTCGCCGCGAACGCGCACGGCGCTCGCCACGTTGTAGGCCGCGCCCTCGGGATTGAGGGTGTGGAGGAACCAGAGCGACTGCTGGCCGTGCGACAGGGGATGATCGCCCACCTCCAGCCCGGGTTGCGAGGAGGCTGGGACCGCCGCGCCAGCGCGGGCCAGGACCGCGTCCGCCAGCTCCGCGACGCTCTCTCCGGCAAAGAAGCTCTCCAGGGACAGCACCACTCCGAACCGTGACTCCACGGCGTGCATCAGCTCCATGGCGGCCAGCGAGTCGAGCGGATAGTGGTCGAGCGGCTGGCCGAGGTCGATCTCGCCGGCGGGCATCCCCGCCCGGGCCGCGACTTCGGCGGCGAGCCAGCGGCGGACGCCTTCGGGCGAGCCGAGGTCCAGCTCCTGGGGATCGGTATCGGGTACCGGGGACGCCGCCGCCTGGGCCTCCCAGCCGCCCAGCGCCTCCAGCGTGCCGTCGAGGAAACGGGCGCGGCAGGCGGAGCGCTGGATCTTGCCGCTCGTGGTCTTGGGGATCGTGGCTGGCCGCAGCAGGACCACCGCGTGGACCTGGGCCTCATGCTCGTCCGCCACAGCCCGCCGGATGGCGGCCACCAGCTCGGCGGGGTCTTCCGCCCGGTGCTCGCGCCGTACCTCCTGGACCACCACCAGCCGCTCCTCGTCGTCCCTCTCCACCGTGAAGGCGGCGCCGCAACCCGGACGCAGGGCCGGGTGGGAGCGCTCGACGGTCAGCTCGATGTCCTGGGGGTAGTGGTTGCGGCCGCGCAGGATGATGAGGTCCTTGAGGCGCCCGGTGACGAACAGCTCGCCTCCGTTGTCCAGGAATCCGAGGTCGCCCGTGCGGAGCCAGGGTCCGTCCCCGTCCGCCTTGCGCGCCCCGAAGGTCTCCGCCGTGACCTCCGGCAGTCCCCAGTAGCCGGCGGACACGGCCGGACCGGCGATCCAGATCTCCCCCACTTGGCCAGGTCCGCACGGCACCCGCGACTCGGGGTCCACGACAAGGAGCCGCGCCCCCTCTGGAGCCGTGCCGCAGCCGACCAGCTCGCGGACATCGGCGGGATCAGCATCGGGATCGGTGGGGAGGGCACGATGCTTCTCGAGCTCGCCGGCCGAGAAGGCGGCGACCGTGGCACCGGCCCCCCGCCGGCCGACCGCGGCGAGCAGGGTCCCCTCGGCCAGCCCGTAGCAGGGCAGGAAAGCCTCCACCCGGAAACCGCATGGGGCGAAGGCCTCCGCGAACCGCTCCAGGGTGGCGGCGCGCACCGGCTCGGCGCCGTTGAAAGCCAGGGTCCAGCTCGACAGGTCGAGCTTCGCCCGCTCCTCCTCGTCGACCTTCTCCACGCAGAGGTCGTAGGCGAAGTTGGGGCCGCCACTGGTCGTCCCCTGGTACCGCGAAATGGCCTGCAGCCAGCGCAGGGGCCGCTGAAGGAACGAGACCGGCGCGAGGAGGACGCCCGGGTTGCCGGCGTAGAGTGGCGTGAGGATGCCGCCGATCAGCCCCATGTCATGGTAGGGAGGCAGCCAGATGACCGTCCGCTCCGCCGGGGTCTGGACGAAGGAGAGCCGGATCTGCTCCAGGTTGGCGAGCAGGTTGGCGTGGCGGAGCATGACCCCCTTGGGAGCCGCCGTCGAGCCGGAGGTGTACTGGAGGAAGGCGAGCGCCTCCTCCCCCACTCGGGGGTCCCGCCACTCCTCCGCTCCCGCCTCCATCCCGGCCCCCTCGGCCACGTGCCAGACGACGCCCGGGTGGCGCGGCAACTGCCGGTCGAGCCCCGAGAGGACGGCCGAGGTGGAGAGCACCGCCTTCGCCCCGGCGCTCTCCTGGATGGACGCGAGGCGCGCCGAGGGGCGGCGCGACCGCGGCGGGTAGGCGGGGACCGCCACCGCGCCGGCGTAGAGGCAGCCGAAGAAGGCAGCGACGTAGTCGAGCCCCGGGGGGTAGAGGAGGAGCACCCTCTCCCCTGGGACGATCCTCTCCCGCGCCAGGAACGCGGCGAGACCGCGCGCCCGCCGGTCCAGCTCGGCATAGGTGAGATGAGCCTCGGCTGTCTCGCCGTCGAGCAGAAACGTGTAGGCGAGATCCTCACCGCGGCGCTCGGCCCGGCTGCGCAGCACTTCGACCAGAGTCGCGCCCACAGCGCCCTCCTGGCTCATCTCTCGACTCATGATGGGGGGCTCCGGTCCCAAAAAACCCAGTACAGGCCATGCCACACGCAGGGCCCCTCTATCCCGGCTCTGGCAAGCGACGATGCTGCGAGGCTCGAGTTCTGGGAACCGCTCCCCACGTCGGTGGCGGGACGGCTACCCATGAAGTGCGTTCAACCGGGGAAAAGGGGACAGACGAAACGGTACAAACGTTCAGGCTTTGGCGGCCTCCGGCGCCGGCTCGTAGGCCAGGAACTCACGCACCTCCCGCTTCCCAGCCAGCACCAGGGACACCGCGACCAGAGCCGCGCCGCAGCCGAAGTAGACCAGCGGGATGTTGCGGTCGAGCAGGTCGGCGACCACGCCGGCCACGCCCGCGGCCAGCGGCATGGTGCTGAACCCCAGGGTCTCGAAGAGGCCGAGCACCCGGCCACGCAGCTCGTTCGGCGTGGTGACCTGCGCCAGGCTCATGGAATGGATGGTGTTGAAGCCGCTCATCACCCCCGCCACGAAGAGCCACCCCATCGCCATCCAGGGCGAGCGGACGAGCCCGAAGGTGATCGCGGCTACGCCGAAGCCCCCCGCGCAGGCCAGATACACCCACGTCCGCCGCCGCCCCGTGACGTTGGTGGCCCCGGCCACGACGCTGCCCAGGAACGAGCCGCCGCCGAAGGCCGCAACCAGGAAGCCGTACCAGTCGGGCGTCACGCGCAGGAAGTCCTCCACGAAGAAGGGCAGGAGGACCACGATCATGACCATGAAGAAGCTGTCGAGCGGCGTCAGGAAGAGGAACTAGAGCAGCCCCTTGCGGATCGCCATGTAGCGCAGCCCGAGCTTGAGCTCGCGCCAGAAGTCGGCGCCCGCCTCGCGCCAGCCGAGGGTCTTGGGAGAGGAGGGCGGCGGGGGCAGCCGGATCAGGCCGACACAGAGCGCCGAGAAGAAATAGGTCACGCCATCGATCAGGAAGAGGAGACCGGGGCCGATCAGGCGGAAGAACACGCCTCCCGAGCCCTGGCCCAGGAACGTGGAGACGTCCAGCGCCAGGCGGTTCGCCGAATTGGCCCGGGTCACGTCCGGCTCCGGCACCAGGTCCGGGATCGAGGCGTTGATCGCCGGCCGGAAGAAGGCGTCGCACACCCCCATGATGGCGGAAAGGATCAGCAGCCCCACGAGGATCGTCCCCGAGCGGCCCGGTACCAGGAGCACCAGGGCCGCCCGCGCGACCGCCGCCCCACCGCGCACCAGGTCGGCCAGAATCAGGAGCTTGCGCCGCGACATCCGGTCGGCGAGCGTGCCGCCGAACGGACCCAGCAGGATCGCCGGCACCCACTGCGACATCATCCCGAGCCCCAGCAGCGACGCCGAGTCGGTCTGGCGCTTGATCCAGAAGATCATCGCGACGGAGAACGCCTGCGAGCCCAGCATGCTGACGAACTGGCTTTGCCAGAGCAGCACGAAGTCGCGGTTCAGGAAACGCACGGGTCGCTGGTAGCTCATTCGCTCAGGCCTTCTGGTATATTCCCGGCCGCTTTCGGACCATTTCGAGAAAGGGTGATGATGAAACCGGCGTCAGAGATCCCACGGCCCGCTGGCTCGCTGATGGCTCACTCGCTACGCTTCGCCAAGAACGCGATCCAGTTCTACGAAGACGCCTACCGGGAGTGCGGAGACGTCTTCGCCACGCGGATCCCGGGGCTCGGCAACTGGGTCTACGTCAGCTCGCCGGACCTCGCCAGGACCATCCTCGAAGCGCCGCCCGACGTCCTGGCCGGCGGCGACATGGAGGGTTTCAGCCTCTCGCACCTGCTCGGAAAGGGCGCCACCTCGCAGCTCGACGGACCTGCCCATCAAGAGCGCAGGGACGTTACCTCACCCCATCTCGGCGCGCAAGGGAGCCTGCGCCACGTCGACGGCATCCGCCGGATCACCGAACGCAGGATCGCGGAGTGGCCTCTCGGCAAGCCGTTCCCCCTGATCGTGGACCTTCAGAAAATCGCCCTGGAATCCCTGATCACGGTCTTCTTCAGCGGCGCCAGCCCCGAGAAAGTGCGGCAGCTCGCGGACCTCTACGAGACCTTCTCCTTCAAGGCCCTACGCTCGCCGGCCGCCTCCCATCCCACCTTCCAGATCGACCTCGGACCCTGGAGCCCGTGGGGCCGGGTCAAGCAGCGGCAGCGCGAGATCACCGAGGCGTTCTCCCAGGAGATCGAGGCCCGGCTTGCCACGGATCCGCCGGAGGCCGGCAACCTCATCGCCACCTTGGCCCGGGCGCGGCTCAAGGACGGCAGCCAGATCTCCCGGGAAGCCATCCGCGCCGAGATCATGGACATGCTCTTCCAGGGCCACGAGCTGACCGGCGACTCCATGACCTGGATCATCGGCGAGCTCCTGACCCACGCGGAGGTGCTCGCTCGGCTGCGCCAGGAGCTGGGCTCGATGCCGGATCCCCCCTACCTCGAAGCCGTGGTCTACGAGGGCCTCCGCCGGCGCCCCAGCAACTTCGTCACCAGCGCGCGGCGTGTGAAACAGCCATTCCCCCTGGGAGACTACCTGCTCCCCGAGGGCACCATGGTCGCCGTCTGCTACCCGGCCCTGGGCATGCGCGAGGACCTCTTCCCTGATCCCAAGGGGTTCCACCCGGAACGCTTCAAGGGCCAGGAGCCGCCGCCGGACGATCGGAGCCCGTTCGGAGGCGGACCGCACGCCTGCGCGGGCCGGCATCTTGCGCTGATGGTGATGAAGACCGCCATCGCCACCATCGTCCGCAAGGCCGAGCTGAAGCTCGCCCAGAACGAGATCCGGCCGGTCCGCAAGGCCTACTACTACGAGCCGAACGAGGGCTTGCGCGTGACTCTGGAAAAACGTCTCTGACTCAATACCCTACGTTTCCACTCCTCAGTGTGACCGGAGTGCAACTGAGCTCCCCTCCCTGCTTGGCCCGCGCGATGCACGTTCCTAGGATCTCGGCGAGGATCTCTACGTGGGGCGCTTCGATGATCGTCTGGTGGTTGCCGGGGACGGTGTGGACCTCCACGCCGCCCGTTGCGACAGTTTCCCAGCCGAAGGTGGGATCCTCGAAAATCCGCCGCCGTTGCGAGGGCAATCCCTGGAGGGCGGCTGGATCGACGCTGCTCGCCCGCAACAGGGTGACCCTTCCCGAATAGGTGGCAACCCTGTAGCGTTCAACGGCCGTCGCTCTGGAGCTCCACCCCAGGATCAGATCGCGCAGCATCGGGATGTCGAAACCCGATCCGAGCGCCTCCATGCTGCCGAGGATCTCCAGGCCAAGCGCGAGTTGGATTTCGAGGGGAAGACCACGCAGCGTGTCTGCATTGAGCGCCGGTGCAGGTCCCTGGTCGCGGGCGTGGTGCCACACCATGTCGGCGATGACTGCCGCGGTGTCGACTTCCGCAGCCTCGTCGCCCGGCGAAACCGGCTGATCCAGGATGGCGAGCAGCGCCACCTCTTCTCCGCC
>CAXTNS010000083.1:0-1428 GCA_964245465.1 uncultured Thermoanaerobaculia bacterium | reverse complement strand
AGCTGTCGCGCCATCTCGAACGCGACCACCCCGCCGAAAGAGTACCCGGCCAGAAGGTAGGGACCGGTGGGCTGAACGCTACGCACGGCATCGACGTACTCGGCCGCCATCTCTTCGATCGTGACCCGCGGCGCTTCGGCCTGCCCATCCAGGAGTCGTGCCCGGAGGCCGTAGACCGGCTGGTCTGTGCCGAGTTGGCGGGCGAGTTGGTAGTAGCAGAGGACCTCTCCCCCAAGTGGATGGACGCAGAAGAGCGGCGTCCGTGTCCCGAGGGGCTGGATCGGCACCAGCGGCAACCAGGGGGTGCCAGCCTCCTCCTCGAGCCGCGGGGCGATGAAAGCCTCCTCGCTGTGCCGGCCGTGCTGGATCAGTTGCCGCAGCGCGCCGGCATAGGCCGAGGCCAGTCGCTCCGCGGTCTCCCGGCGATGCGTCCGCGAGCCATAGGTCAGGGTGATCCGGAGCCGGCCATCAGCCACCATGCCGACGATCTCCAGCGGGTGGGTGCGATGGCCACGCGGGCTCCGGCTGGGGCCGGCGGAGGCCGTGGAAACCCTGAAAAGAGAGCTCTCGCCGGAGGTGGCGTCGATCTGGCCCAGATAGTTGAACAGGATCTCCGCCGCCGGAGCCGCTTCCAGGACATCCCCTGCCTTTCCGAGATGACCGAGATGGCGCAACAGACCGTAGCCGAGACCACTCCCGGGCACGGCCCGCAGCCGCTCCCTGGCGCTTGCCAGGGCGGCGCCGGGATCGGCGTCGCCTGCTTCCAAGACGACCGGGAACAGGGAGGTGAACCAGCCCACAGTGCGCGAGACGTCGAGGTCGTCAAACAGCGGCTCGCGGCCGTGCCCTTCCAGGTCCACCCGCAGACGCGGGGAGCCGGTCCAGCCCGCCAGGGCCCGGACCAGCGCGCTGAGCAGCGCATCGTCGATGCGACTGTGGTAGACCGACGGCAGGGTCTGGAGCAGGTCCGTGGTCTCCTCGGCGCTGAGCTCGAAAGAGACCGTGGCCTCGTCCCCGACGAGATTGCCGAGACTGCCAGAGGGGAAGTCCACCGGCAGGCGGGGAACGGGAACCCGGGCCGTCTCGCGCCAGTGATCCAGCTCGCGCGCCACCGCCTCCGAGCCGGCATGCCCAGTGAATCGGCGAGCCCACTCTTGGAACGAATTGGTCTTGGGCGGAAAGGTCGGACGCAGCCCGCGCGCGGCTTGGCGGTACGCCCCCTCCAGGTCTTCGAGCAGCACGCGCCAGGAGACTCCGTCCACCACCAGGTGGTGGGTGACCCAGAGGAGCCGTGACGGCTGCCCGGGGCTGGCGTTGAACAGGCAGAGGCGGGTGAGAGGTCCGGCCGACAGGTCAAAGCCGGCCTGGAGAGCCGAGGCCGCCCGCTCGAAAGCCTGGCCCAGGCGAGACGCCGGCAAGCCCGAAAGG
>CAXTNS010000082.1:0-15073 GCA_964245465.1 uncultured Thermoanaerobaculia bacterium | reverse complement strand
CAGGATCTCCCTCAATGATGAGCCAGATAGATACGCCTGGAACGGGCGGAAGTTTCAGGACTCCGCGCCGGGGGCTGGTCCCGGGGGGCTACTGGTTCGACGGCACGGCCAACGCCAATCTCGTGGCCCAGATCCAAATCAATACTCCGGCCAAGCGGTGTCGAGTGGAATCGCCGCAACCGCACGCCAACGCGGATTGGCTTTCAGAAGCTCGTGTTGCGCCCCGTCCGACATGGAGGCAACGAGAGCACGCAGAAGCTGGGCCTCGTCGGGTACCTGCTGGTCGAGCACCTCGAGTGTTGCATCGAGGACCCAGGGAACGTAGTCGACACCACGCGAAAATAAAGTCTGTATCTGTCCCAGCGGGACGGCGGCATCGCGGCCGCGAACGAGCAGCACTGCGGTCGCGCAGAACAAGGCACGCAACATGATCCGATCAGGATTCGCCAAGCACAAGCGCATGGCGCGTGTCGCTTGCTCCCACGCCTCGGGTAACTGCCCCTGTTGCAGCAGCAACGCTGCGTAGTTGCCGGTAATGGCCCCTTCATTCGGGCCGAGGGCGAGTGCCTTCGCAAAATACTCCCTCGCCCTCTCCGGCTCTTTGAGCGACTGCGCGTGGAGGTGGGCGATGTTGCCAAACGTGACGGCATCCGGGGCGAGTCGGAGCGCCAGTTCAAAGTGACTCTTTGCACCTTCGAGATCGTTGAGGCATACCCACATCACAAGCGCGATGTTGTTGTGCGTTGTCGTATTGGAAGGGTCGATATCCAAGGAGAGTTGATAGGCCTGCTTGGATGCTTCGAACTGGGACAGCTCGTTCTTCAGGCGCAGGCCCGTCGTTTGGAGGCAACGAGCGAAGACCTTCCGTGCCGATGTGAATGTGGCTGCAGACGGCAGCTCTCCGACGACTTGCCGAGAGAAGGTCTGGGCTCCTTCCAGGTCGCCGCGCAGTAAGAGACATTCTATCACTGATGCGGCTGCCGCTAAGGTCCCTGTCTGTTCGATTCCCTTTGTGTCACGGTACCGCCGGAGCGCCTCGCGGAAGAGCACTTCGGCCTGTTCGAAGTTCCGCCGGAACAGCCTGAGGAAAGCGAGATTGGTCAGATAGGTGAGCGTCTGGTCGTGCTGGGGGCCGAGCACGCGTTCACTGTGCTCGAACAGTTGCTGGCACAAGCCCTCACTTGCGTCTTCATGGCGGTAATGATGCAGTGCCACCGTGAGGCTAGCCAAATGACCGAGGGTCTCGGGACTCTCAGCACCAATGTTGCTCACCAACCCGAAGGCACTCTCGATTTCTCCCACCTCGTCACCGTGGCGAAGCCGGGCACAGCCAGTGTGAGCGATGAGTTTCACGACAAGCTTGCGCGTGGTGGCGAGGCAGTCGGCGTGCGGTCTGAGCTCGGGCTCCGCCTGTTCCCACGTCTCAATGATCGCTGGAGCCAACTCGCCGATCGGTTGCTCGGAGAGGAGCAACTGCAGCACGTCTCGAAAGCACTGGGCGGATACGAGTTCGAACGGTTTCGCCTCGAGTCGCCTCGCGTATGCGGCGCACGCACGCTTGGCGGTCTCCGTCAAATAATCGCGTAACAACGGTTCCGCCAGCGATCGCGAGTTGTCGGCGAGTGCGAGAAGGCCCAAGACTCCGCTTGGGGGGCACTGCCGGATGCGTCGACATTGCTCACGAAGCTCTTCGCGCGGGCCGACTCGCTTGGTCGCCTCGGACACATGCACGACATAGAGCAGCGTGTCGCACAAACGCACACGTGCGATGGCGGTTTCATCGTGATCGGGGCCGGGGTAGCGTTCGAGATCGGCGACGTGTGACCGCATGGTGTCCAAGGCCTCGTCACAGAGGCCGCGGTGCACGAGATGCGCCGCCAGCGTACTGCGCGCGTGGACGCTGTACTCGTGCCGCGGCAGCAGGATACGATCCGCCAGCGCGACCGCACGCCGCAACACGTCGATTACCTCTTCGGTCTTACTCTCCTTGGCGAGTTCGTTGGCGATGTTGCACAGCACCGACACCAGTTCGGGATGACCACTCGGGCGCGCCGTCTCGAAGAGTGACAGCGCTTCCCGGTAACTGTCCAGGTAGTCCGCGGCCCATCCTTCGTTCGAGAGGATGACCGCGCGATCGTTGATACAATTCGCCATCCCGACGAGGTCCGGCGGACTGGTGCGGCTCCGAATGTTGAGGCACCGCTCTAGATACTCCGAGGCTTTGCGGTATTCGCACTTCCCCTTCGTATAGAAGACCGACAGCCAGTAGAGCACATCGGCCATCTCGGGACTGTCTTCGGCGTAGGCACGTTGAGCGATACTCAATGCCTTTTCGAAGCTTTCGGTGGCCTGCGCGAGTTCGTCGCGCCTGGCATGGATATATCCGATGGATAGCAGCGCACCGACCCTGTCAGGCGAATCCATAACGTTGTTGGCGTCCCAGATCCGCAACGCCCCTTCAGCGAGCACGATCGCTTCGTCAAACGCGCCCATTTCCTCGAACATTCGGCACAGGGTGGCGGCAGCGGCCGCCGTGAACGTGCTGGAGGACTCCACGGAGCCTTGCCCGATGAGCCAATCCTTTACCAGCGAGCTGAGCGAATGACTGCGACTGACGATGCTGATGTTACGCTGCCACTCGTCGCGCCGCTCCTTCGACCACGTGGACTGGACCAAGTTCGGATCGAGCAGCACCGTAACCAACTGATCCATCTGCTGGGCGGCCGCCAGGTGAGCAGGCAGGGTCTGGTGGAAGTAGCGATTGTGCTCGAGCCGACCCGACTTGTAGACACTCCAGCCTGCGTCAGCGAGCAACCCGTCGCCGAGGGCCAAATCGGCAGCAAATGAACCAGCGCGAGGGTCCCCGTTGACCGGGTTGCGCTCGGTCAGCCAGTCGAGCAGCGACTTGTGCATCATGGTCACGTAGGTGACCCGCTCGCCGCCGTGCACCTCCACCCGCTTCGGAAAGAGGACGCCGAGCGCCATGAGGCGTTGCTGCACCTCCCACGGCGAGAGGCCGAGGGCGACGGCAAGCACCGAGTCCGGCAGCGGCGCACGCTGCGCAATGATGACGCTGACCAGCTTGTGCAGTTCGTCGCGATAGCGTTCCGGATTGGAAAACTTCCGGCTGAACCAGCCCTTGTAGTACCCGGTGAGGCCCTCAGGGAAATCGGCGATGCGGTCGAGCGAGAGGCGCTGGGCCCTGACTTCCTCGATGACCAGCGACGCGTAGAGGAACATCCCCTCACTCTTCTCCACGATCTGCGCGATCACCGAATCGCTGGCCTGTGATGCATCGAGTTCCAGCCGCAGGAAGTCACGTATGTCCTGCAGGTTTTCGCGGCTGCTCGCATCGAGGATGAACGGGCGCAGGCTGCCCAGATAGCCGATGACGTCCATCTCTGGTCGGCAGGTGACAACGAGGCGGAGCCAGTCAGGCATCGCCACCCACACGTCTCCCAGGATCCTGGCCAACTCGTTCTCTGTTCCTTGGGTCGCCTCGTCCAGCGCATCGATGACGATCAATCGCACTCCGTCGGGCGGAGGGAAGTCACTACCGAGGGGTTTGGTCATGAGAAGGTCGAAAACCGTCCTAGCATCGCCCTTCTCGATCTCCTTGGGCTCCGCCGCCTGATATGCCGAGAGCCGTTCCGCATAGGCCGGCAGGTGGTCGGCGAGGTGCGCCGCCAACGACAGCAGGATGCGCTTAGGGTCGGTTTTCTCGGCGTGACCGAAGACACAGTGGTGGAAGGCGACGACGTCTTGACGCGTATTGCACCAGTGGCACGCGATGGCGGTCTTCCCGATACCCGGCCCACCGATCAGGCAGAAGACGCGCGAATCCCGCCGATTGGCGCTCCAGTCATCCAATCGCTTCTCAACCCACTGACGACCGGTAAAACGCGGAAGATGCTTGCTCTTCTCCGCCTCATAGGTCATCGGCTTGATCAACGTCCGATAGGCATGCCGATCGAGCCGACTGCTAGTGGTTGGCGCCTGGACGCAACGCGCAAGACTCTGGATGGCCTCGGGAAGTTGGGTCAGGAGATCGGCCAAGTCCTTGAAGAAGGCCATGGTGAACCCGTCCTGACGCATTAGATCATTGCGGAATCGCTCCATCGGGACGCTGGCGGAACCGCGATCCATCAACTTGACCGGCCACGCGATATCCTCGGAGACCACGAAGATCAAACGAGGTATCGAGCGTTCACCTGCTTCACGAAACTCAAGCTCGGTAATCGAGTACTCGCAGCCGTTGGGGATGCCTCCGTAGCGGAAGGCAAACAGACCTACATACGCATCAGCGGAACGAACATCTTCCAGGCACTTGTCCACCGGAGTACGCGCGTCAGCCGTGTAGCCGTGCATACTCACGACGTTATGTCCCAGCCGCTGCAGTTGCACAACCACTGCCGCACGGTAGTCAGCCAAATCTTTAGATGTAGAAGAGACGTAGATGCGCATGAGGCGGCAGTACTCACTCTATAGGGTCATAGCATCGCAAAGTCCAACATCCGCGGTAACCGTAGCTCCTCAAGGTCCCCCCGCTTTGGGCGTTTAGACGGATCATCGAACGACTTGATAATGGCTTTCGCTGATCAGCTCCTTTTAGAGTAAGTATCCCCCGGCAGAGCCGGGGGCTTTAGGTTTGGGAGCCGCTCAAAGCGGCTGGAAGAGATAGGAGACGCGCTTGCCAGTTCATTGCGTCCCATGGCCAAATGTCCGAATCGTCTCTTATCCTTCATCGCTCCTCCAGCCGTAGAACAAACTTCCAAGACCGGTCATCTTGGTTGCCCCGTCGTGCGTTTAGCAGCTCCCGAGGACGTCTCCTTGTTGGGATACCGCTGGAAATGTCAAACTTCTACTGCCACCCCGGCAGAGCCGGGGGAACTCCCTTGGGGGTTTAGTAAGCCCGGTGTACGACTCTCTCGTTCGCTACAACTCACCGGTTTATCCCGGTGCACCGTGCGAGTTTCCCCGCATACGGCTCAAGCCTTTCATGAGGCCGATTTCTCGACCGGCTGTTGGTTGTCCGGGATGATACGTTCCATGGTGCGAGCGGTTCCTCCGAGCTCGGAGCCTAACCCGCCTTGACGCTTCGCCAGCCACCGCTGGTAGAAGTACTTCTCGTAGGCAGGATCGAACTCCGTGGCTTCAGCCTGGATTTTAACATGTCTGCGAATCGATACGCTACTCGCTCGGAACAGGTCCAGACGCACAGATATCGGAACACGGGCTTGGCGGACAGGACCGCGGCCTCGACCTAACGCCAGGTGATGCTCTTTTATCGATGACTCCGACGACGGCCTTACGGTGTTCTGGCAGATCTCTGGCGGTGGAGGACAGGAAGATGCGTAGCGGACGACTGCT
This sequence comes from uncultured Thermoanaerobaculia bacterium, assembly GCA_964245465.1. Classification (GTDB taxonomy): domain Bacteria; phylum Acidobacteriota; class Thermoanaerobaculia; order Multivoradales; family UBA5704; genus DATARR01. The sequence continues at coordinate 9,703 of CAXTNS010000082.1, read as the reverse complement.
TGGGACGGCATCTGTGGCCATTGCGAGTATTCCTCAAGTCCCGTGGCTCCGGTCAGGGCAGCTTGAGCAACCGCTCCAGGCGGCCCCGCCGCTGGAACAGTTTATCGAATGTCAGGAGGTGGAAGTTTGATGCCACGAAACCCAGGACGGCGACGGCGGCCTTGCGCGCTACGCCTCGTACCGCCTTGGTAGGCTCCAGCCACTGCAGCATCGGGTATATCAGCGTGCCCACGGCCAGCAGCACGGCGATCACCAGAGCGCCGACGTTGACCGAGTATCGGAAGTCGAGGCTTTTGTCCCAATTCGCGAAGATGAGCCAGACGAGCCCGACCAACAGAGCGACAGCTAGCGCCTTCGCCGTGCTGGCAAGGCCGGGGGACAGACGCCAGACCTTGAATGCCATGGAGCCGGCGACCTCGAGTTGTTGCCCCAGATCTTCGCGCCGCGCGTCCGAATCGCCCGGCGGCTTGCGCATCAGTTCCGACAAGGCTAGGAACGGCCACGGACCGCGGGCGGCGTATACGTCGAAGTCTCCCCAGGAGCCGTTCTCGCCGTCCTTCTGATGGCTTTCATCAAGGTCCTTCAACTGCTGTTCGGTCATGAGATAGCCGCTGGCCATCAACGCCGCGGCCTCGACCTCGGTAAACGAGTCGAGGTCGGTGCGGATGTCGGCCAGCTTCCGCTGCAAGTCTTTGTCGATATGATACTTGGTCGTGGCGTCAGATTTCGCCGGCACCGGTGTCGGATCCTGGCAGTCATTCCAGTCGAGCGGGTGCGACTCGAGTTCCTTCTTGAGGTGCAGGAACATGAGCCCCTGCAGAGCGCGGCTGTCGAGACGGCTCCTGAGATCCTGATACTGTGCGCTGCGCACGCGGCTCATGAGGATGTCGTTGCACCGGATTGGCACGCCCCACAGGCTGTTGCCCGGGCGCTTCTCATCGGGCATCTGTCCGGATGCATCGCTGCAGAGCACCAGCGTGCACGCCTCGTTGAGCAGGCCCGCGACCCCTTGGTTGTCGTGGACACCACCGTCGACGAGGCGCACCGTCCGCCCGGGATAGAGCTTCTCGAGCACCAGCGGCTCGAACAGGCCCGGCACGCAGGACGAGGCCGCTACCGCGTTGCCAAGCGGGTATGCACGCAACGTATCGTTGGGCGCGTCGCCATACCACAGGCGCCGGTAACGTTCGTTCGCGTCGACCTCCGCGCCGACGAGGCCCGGCGGCTCACCCATCGAGCGCGCCGTGAACTGCCAGCCATGTCCCGAGTTGAGACAGGTGGCATTCAAAACGAGCGTTGGTACTTTCGCGCGCCGGATCCAGTTCTCGACGTTCGGCTTGAACTCGGTCTCCGTGAAGCCTCACGGTTTCACCAGCAGGTCCGACATCTGCCGGCGCCTGTTGCCGTGACCATCGTTAATCTGCTCGTACAGCTCCAAGTCGTACAACTGGCCTAGACGATCGCTTCGCGAATACGAGTTGGAGAAGATCATGCGCAGGTTGCTGATCAGGTTAGCGAGCGTTCGCATTCGGAGGTTCCGGCGCACGCCGCGCTCGAACTGTTCGCAAAGCAGTAGTATGAGATCCACATATTGTTGGCGCGCGATCTCCTGATCTGTCCTCTTGCCGAGCAGGTCGCGCAGGAGCAGGTAATAGTGCGCTCCGACGATGCTGCCGCCAGAGACGGTGGAGATGACCTCGACGCTGCGCAGCGCGTCAACATCGGCGAGTCGCGCGAGCACGCCAATGTGGAAGAACGAGGCGCGGAAACCGCCTCCGGAGAGAGCGAGCCCCACACGGCCGCGATAGCCGGAGAGCGCAGGTCTGGCCGCCTCGCCGAGCAACGCGTAGATTGCGCGCCACGCCGGGTGCCACTCCGCGAACGGTCGGGACTCGTCGGGCGGATCGATGTCCTGCACGCGCGCCAGTCCCAGCAATTGTTCGAAGGTGGTGCGGCCGACCCACTTCGCCTTCACCGTTTCACCCGGATGCTTCGCGTTGCGCGCTTGTGCCAGGAGCACTTCGGCCTCTGCATGCTCCGCCAATCCGAAGTGGATCTCCGCGAGTGTCGCAAGGTACCAGTACTTGCCGCGCGGGTCGTCTGTCGGATCCTCCTCCGCCTTAGCCTTGGCAATCGCGGGAATGCGCGCCAGCATGTCGCGCCGCAATTCCTCCGCACGCTGACGCCAACGCGCGGCTTCCTCCACAAGCGCCGCGCCCGCACCGCTCTTGCCGCTCCGGCGTGCAAGCACTTCGGTCCGCCACGCGAGGATGTCAAGGATGTAGGCGGCGTTGACGCCACCGTAGCCGAGGTCCTTCTTCGGATTCATCTGCCACGCGGCGAGGTAGAAGGCGAGAGATTGATGCAGGTGCTCGAGTTGGCCGTCGTACTGCCACCGCCGCTTGTAGATCGCGCCGCCGAGCGCGAAGGTTTCTGGTAGCGTGTCCTCGTGGACACGACCCTCATGGACGACCTGCTGATCGCGCAGGCCGATGCGTTCGAGCAAGGCCGTCGCGTCACGGAAGCGCTCGGCAGGGATGAGATCCTCGTCTTTATAGGTGCAGATCGCTTGCTGCTGGATCATCCAGGGATACTGCCTGGCGCTGCGCTCGCGTGCCGGCGGGTCCGCCTTCGCCCAGAGGGCATCCTCGCACGCCATTTCGGCCGCCGCCTCGCGCTCCAGTGCGACACGCGCCTTCTCGAACCTCGACTGTTCCTTCAGGGTGTTGATCCGCGTCTTCAGGTCATCGAAGAGATCGCTCGTTACAGCGGTCATGGAGCCCTCCGCGAGACTGCACCCAAGTGGTTCTGTTGAAGACACTCTATGGCCTTTGCCGTCTCAGCTCAAGCCAGGCTCCATCAAAACAGGCAAGCCTTCCTCCAAGAGCGGCGCCGCAGGAGCGCGGCAGCTGCGGCCCAAAGTGCCGCATGGCGAGTGGAGAGTGCCGCACGGCAAGCTCCAGCTCCTGGGTCTCTCCAGACATGGCAACAAGATCTCCGGACTTGCAGCAACGTCTCGAGACTTTGCTCCCTTGTCCAGAGATTTTGTTGCAACATCTCCTCATGCTTGGATTTCTTCTCGGGATTGTCAGAGCACAGCCGGATGTGCCGCCTCGAAGTCTCTCCCTCCTGCCGCAAGACGACCCTATATGGAGCAATTTCTCTTTACAGTGACCCAAGATGTATGCATGGTGTTGCAAGATGGTTCCGGTGCGGGAAACATAGAGAAGAATTGGGTCAAGATCCGAGCAACAAGAGGCGACTTCTCCCTACAACGCTGTGCCATTTCTGGATCTTGCATCTCCTCGGGCCCAATTAGCCGCATTTTGTTCCAAGATTGATGCTAGACCTCCCGAGGGAGTCTGGAGAATTCGAGATCTTGCTGCATAGCGACGAGATGGCGACTTGGCTTGGTGCCATCTTGCTGCACCTCTAGCATATCTTTTCCGGTAGAGGGATGTCATGGCTTCGGTTTCGTGGTATTGTTGCGACCTCCCGAGAGTTGTTGTGCGAGCGGGCTGGTGTTGCCGCGAGTTGCCGCGAAGCTGGTGCGCGGTGAGGTTGCCTTGCTTCAGGAGGACAGAGGATGAGCACCCATCTTTCCGTGGCGGAGATCTTCAGGAAGCTGGAGGAACGGATGAAGCTGCATGAGGAGGGGGCCGCGTTCCACTCGCAGCAGGAGATCCATCATAGGGAACAGAGCGCCTTCCATACGGCTGAGATCCAGAAGGTCCGGGAGCATTTCGAGGCCTTCAAGGCAACGGCTCTGGCCGCGGCGGACCTGGCCCAGGAGAGCGGGGCGCTGCCTTCACCAGACAAAGCGGAGGAAGTGGACGATCTCCGCGATCTCATCGGCCGGCGGATCATGGTGAGCAAGCTGGTCTCGCGGGTGGTGGACCGGATGGGAGAGGGCGAGACGTTCGGGGCCGCTCGGGTGGCCGCGGAGGTCAACCGCCGGTACCGGGAGCACCTGCGCCGGCCGGTCAGCGCACGGGCCGTCTCGGTGACGCTGCGCCGGCTGCGGGACGCCGGGGAGATCCGGGCCGTACGGGAGGGGAAGGCGGCCCAGGAGTCGGTCTATGTGCGGGAAGGGGACCCTGGGAGCGCCGGCGTCCAACCAAGACAGAGTTAGTCAAAGGCCGGCAGGGATGCCGGCGGTCCCAGGGGAAAAGGCCTCCCAGGGGAGGCCGTTTCGACTAATTCGGGCAGACGACGTCCGTGCAGTAGAGCCTCTCGCACCGGCTGTAGGACGAGGTGACTCCCCAACTGATCGTCGAGTTGCAGCAGCCGGTGCCCCGGGCGCCCACGGCCGTCCTGTAGGTGGCGTCGCTGTAGTAGGTGCAGACGTGCGGACCCGCGATGACAACGGCCTCCGCGGGCCTGAGGCCCGCCAGGGCGAAGGCTACGACGGCGAGCAGGAACACCATGAGGACGAGCTTCCGGACTGAGAAAAGAGCTGAGCTTTCGCGCATTGAGGGTTTCCTCCTTGTGAGCGGGACCCGGAATCATAGGCGTTCCCGCATGTTCATGAATAAGGTGCCGGCAGCCGGGCAAAGCGGGAACGGAACGGTCCCGCAAACCCGCTCTTGACAATCAGGACCAAATTGGTCCAGGATTTCTTCAGATAAATTGAGACTGCGTCTCAACAAGGCGCAGGATCAAAGACAAGGGCGGCGCCGGGTTCGCTGGGGAGCAAGGCCGGCACCGCCCTGACATGGACTCCGCCTCCGCGTTGGCGCGGCGGCTTTGACCACGGGGGTAGTATATGACGCCACGGCCCGGCCGTGGGCAGCAGCGTCCTCCCGCAGCACGCCCTTTCCGTCCTTTCCGCAATGCCATTTTCTGGCTCCATCTCGCCGCGGGTGTGGTGGCGGGCGCCATCATCCTGGTCATGTCCGTCACGGGTGTGCTGCTGGCGTTCGAGCGGCAGATCACGGAGCGGGCCGACCGGGCCGCTCTCGAAAAGGCTGTAGCTCTCCCCTCCCCCGGCACACCGCGTTTGCCGGTCGAGACGTTGATCGGCAAGGCTTCCGGCAGGCCGTCCTCCATAACCATCCAGGCCAATCCCACGGCACCGGTGGCGGTGAGCCTCGGGCGGGAGAAAACGGTCTACGTCGATCCCTACACGGGCCAGGTGCTGGGCGAAGGGGCGCCGAAGGTGCGGGCATTCTTCCGCGCGGTCACGGACTGGCACCGCTGGCTGGGCGCGGGAGGCGAGAGGAGAGAGCTGGGCGAGACGGTCACGGGCGCTTGCAATCTGGCGTTCCTGATCCTCGTGGTCTCCGGCCTCTATCTGTGGCTGCCCCGGCGGTGGGGATGGGCCCAGGTGCGCAATGTCCTCTGGTTCCGGCGCGGCCTTTCGGGCAAGGCGCGGGATTTCAACTGGCACAACGCGATCGGTTTCTGGTCGTGGGGACCGCTGGTGCTCATCGTCTCCACGGGGGTGGTGATGTCCTACCCGTGGGCGACCGGCCTGCTCTATCGCATGGCGGGTGAGGAGCCGCCTCCGGCGCGCCAGGGACCACCCGGCGGTGAGCGCGGAGGCCGCGGAGAACGCGGTGAGGGTGGCGAACGCGGACAGCGCGGGGAGCGTGGGGAGCGCAGAGAAGAAAGAGAAGAAAAGGTCGCGCTCAACGGTCTCAATGACCTGTGGGCCGTGGCCGAGCGGCAGGTGCCGGGCTGGCAGACGATCACACTGCGCCTGCCGGGCTCGCCGGAGGACCCGGTGACGTTCTCGATCGCCCGGGGCCAGAGAGGCCGGCCGGACCTGCGAGACCAGCTCAGCCTGGACCGCGCGACCGGCGAGGCCGTGAAGTGGGAGCCGTACGCGAGCCAGAGCCCCGGCCGGCGGTTGCGGACGTGGTCGAGGTGGGTGCACACGGGCGAGGCGGGCGGTGTGCTCGGCCAGATCGTGGCCGGACTGGTGTCGGCCGGCGCCACGGTGCTGGTGTGGACCGGAATCGCGCTGGCCTGGCGCCGTTTCTTCCCCGCTGGGCTCAGGAAGAGAGCCACTTCCCGGCCGGCAGGACCGGCCGTTTCCATTCAAGGTGAAAGCCAGGAGGATCCGTCATGAAGGCAAGAGACAAGGGAAGGCAACACCATCGCACAACTGGGAAGCCGCCGCGCTGGCTGGTGCTGGGCGCGCTGGCCTCCACGGCATTCAGCGCCCGCCCAGCCTTGAGCGCGCAGGCCGAGGCGAGCAAGGACCGGTCCGCGTACCGGGAGCCGACCGCGCCGGCTCTGCTGGCGCAGCGCCTGGACCTGGGCCTGGCCGTGCCCGTGCAGAACGCTTCACCCCAACGCTTCGACATTCCTCCCGGCCCTCTGGGGCAGGCTCTCGATGCTTTCCAGGAGATCACGGGCCTGAGCGTGGAGGTGGCGGATGAATCGATCCGCGCCCTGGGCTCGCAGGGTGTGAAAGGCGTCTTCACGGCGGAAAAGGCTTTGCAGGAGCTGCTCGCGGGTACGGGCGTGACGTTCCGTTTCACGGCGTCCGGCACGGTGATGGTCGAGGTGCCTCCGGTCTCGGAGACGCTCAACGTGATGGCCCCTACGGCTCCCGTGTCGCCCAAGTACACGGAGCCGCTGCGCGACGTGCCGCAGACCGTGACCGTCATCCCCCAGAGAGTGATTCAGGAGCAGGGCGCCACGACGTTGCGCGACGTGCTGCGCAACGTCACGGGCATCAGCATCCAGGCGGGCGAGGGAGGCGGCGGTCTGCCGGGCGACAACCTCTCGATCCGCGGCTTCGCCGCCCGCAACGACATTTTCGTCGACGGCGTGCGTGACTTCGGGGCCTACACCCGCGATCCGTACAACGTCGAGCAGGTCGAGGTCGTGAAAGGCCCGGGCTCGCTCTATACGGGCCGCGGCTCGACGGGCGGCTCGCTCAACCTGGCGAGCAAGACGCCGCGCCTGGAGGCGTCCAACGGCGCCACTCTCGGCGCGGGCTCCGACGAGTTTGGCCGCGCCACGATCGACGTCAATCAGCCCGTCGCGGCGCTCGGCGAGAACACGGCGTTCCGCATCAACGCCATGTGGACGCACGCGGACACGCCCGGCCGGGGTGCCGTGGAGAACGAGCGCTGGGGGATCGCGCCCTCGCTGGCGTTCGGGATCGGCACCCCCACGCGGCTGACGCTCAGCTTCTCCCGGCTCGACCAGGACAACGTCCCTGAGTATGGTCTGCCCTGGGTACCCGCCACCAACGTGCCCCTGGCGGCGTACGCCAACAAACCCGCGCCGGTCGACTTCAACAACTTCTACGGCCTCACGGACCGGGATTATGAGAAGACCTTGACCGATATTTCGACCGCGGACTTCGGACACGACTTCAACGATGCGGTCACCTTGAGGAGCCTGGTGCGCTACGGCCGCGCGAACCGCGATTCGGTCATCACCGCGCCCCGTTTCGTGAGCAATGACAGCACGGCGATCAACCGGCAGTTGCAGTCGCGCGACCTGAAGGACACCATCGTGGCCCAGCAGAACGATCTCACGTTCCGGTTCGACACCGGCTCGATCCGCCACGCGTTCGTGGCCGGCACGGAAGTCGCCCGGGAGGAGTCCGAGAACTTCCCCCGCACAGGTCCCACGGCGCCCACGGCGGACCTCTTCAACCCCGATCCCAGTGCTCCTTATGCGGGCCCCATCGTGCGCACCGGCGCCCGTACCGAAAGCGAGGCCGATACGGCGGCGGTCTACGCCTCCGACACCCTGCACCTCAATGAAAAGTGGGAGGTCTCGGCGGGCCTGCGCTGGGATCACTTCAAGGTGGATTTCCTCAACGTGGCCGTGGATCAGACGGCCTTGAGCTTCGACCGCACGGACCGCATGCTGAGCTGGCGGGGCGGCGTGGTCCACAAGCCGCGGCAGAACGGCAGCATCTATCTTGCGGCCGGCACGTCCTTCAACCCCTCGGCCGACGGCAACACGGGCCTGAGCCTCACCGCCAGCACGGCCGATCTCGCGCCGGAGAAGAGCCGCACCTACGAGGTGGGCACCAAGTGGGACTTCCCCCTCACGCGCCTGTCGGTGACCGGAGCGGTCTTCCGCACCGAGAAGATCAATGCCAGGACTCCCGGTGTGAACCCAGGCGATCCGCCGACCGTGCTCCAGGGCGAGCAGCGGATCGACGGCCTGGAGCTCGGCCTGTCGGGGAACCTGACGTCCCGCTGGTCCGCGTTCCTCGGCTACACCTACCTGGACAGCGAGGTGGTGAAGTCGAACACGCCCGTGGAGATCGGCAGAGAGCTCCCCAACACACCCGAGCACTCGGCGAGCCTGTGGACGACGTTCCGCGTGACCCGGGGGTTTGAGATCGGCGCGGGCGCGCAGTACGTGGGGGAGCGGGTCAACAGCGTCACGACGCCCCGTTTCGCCCCGGACTACACGCTGTACGACGCCATGGCCTCTTACGCTTTCAACCAGCGGTTCACCCTGAGGCTCAACCTTTACAACCTGGCGGATGAACGGTACATCGATCGCGTGGGCGGCGGCCATTTCATCCCGGGCGCGGGCCGGTCGGCGGCTTTGACCACCGCGATCAATTTCTGATCGAGGAAGACGGAGAACGCCATGCTGCTGCAGATCCCCGACGTGCTGACCGCTGAAGAGGTGGTGAAGGGCCGCCAGATCCTCGACGGCACGGACTGGGTGGACGGCCGGGTCACGGCCGGCCACCAGTCCGCCCGGACGAAGGACAACATGCAATTGCCCGAGGGGAGTCCGGCGGCGCGCGAGCTGGGGCAGATGGTGCTCTCCGCTCTCCACCGCAATCCGTTGTTCATCACCGCGGCCCTGCCGCTCCAGGTGTTCCCGCCGCTGTTCAACCGCTACCAGGGCGGGCAGTCGTTCGGCACGCACGTGGACAACGCCATCCGGCAGGTGCCCGGCACGCCGCACCGCATCCGCACGGACCTCTCGGCCACGCTGTTCTTCAGCGGTCCGGACGAATACGACGGCGGCGAGCTGATGGTGGAGGACACCTACGGCGTGCACGGCGTCAAGCTGCCGGCCGGCCACCTGGTGCTCTACCCCTCGACCAGCCTGCACCACGTGCGCCCCGTGACCCGTGGGGCGCGCATCTGCTCCTTCTTCTGGATCCAGAGCATGGTCCGCGACGACGGCGAGCGCACGCTGCTGTTCGACCTGGACGCGGCCATCCAGAGCATCGACCGCGAGAAGCCCGGCCACCCCGCGGCCGTGCAGCTCACGGGGATCTATCACAATTTGATCAGGAAGTGGGCGGAGATGTAGGGGCGCCGCCGGAATCTCTGTCCCCCCTCCACTTGTTCCCTCTTGCCGAGGCCGTGTCTCCTGATACCATGGAAAGGTGTCGGAGGACACATCCGTGATGAACGCCCGCAGACTCCATCGACCGATCGCCTGGTGGCGCGTGCTGCTCGCGCTGGCCGCCTGCTTCGGCATGGCGTTCGACGGGGCGGTGCCGCACGACATGGCGGCGGACCGGATGGGGGCGGTTTCCCGGGTGGAGATCGCCGCGAGCGCGGTCCACCCCGGCGACCCCGCCCACTTCGAGCAGGCCGAGATGGAGGTCCATCCCGGCTGCGTGGCCTGTCTGCTGCAAGTCGAGACGCGGACCGCCCCCGATCCCGCTCCCTCTCTCCTCCCGCCGCTCGCGTGCGACGCCCACGTTGCCGCGACGCTGGAGACCGTCTCGTCCCACGACGGCTCCCTCCCC
>CAXTNS010000081.1:735-15202 GCA_964245465.1 uncultured Thermoanaerobaculia bacterium | reverse complement strand
TCCCTACGGCCGCACCCCGGCCGCAATTTCCGGCTCTGACTGGTTCGGCCTCGACTTCCTCGAATCCCGGGAGTATGGCGGACTGGTGATCGACTGGCCTTCCGGTACCACCGCCTCCTATGCCGTCGAGATCTCGGACGACGGTAAAAACTGGACCTCTGTCCGCACGGTCGAAAATGGTAACGGAGGACGGGACTATCTTTATCTTCCAGAGACGGAATCGCGTTACCTCCGCCTGCGAGGCGAGGCATCGCTCAAGGCACAGATCGACGTCAAACCCCTGGACTGGGCACCGACGATCAACGACTTCTTCAAGGTGATCGCCAAGGACGCACCTCGCGGTTTCTATCCCCGCGCCTTTTTCGGAGAGCAGCCGTACTGGACGGTCGTCGGCGTGGACGGCGATCCCGAGGAGGGCCTTCTCGGAGAGGACGGTGCCCTGGAGGTGGGACAGGGTGCGTTTTCGATCGAGCCCTTCCTCTTCGTGGATGGCAAATTGATCTCCTGGGCAGATGTTCAGACGTCCCAGACCCTGGAGGAGGGATACCTGCCAATCCCCACCGTCACCTGGAAGCGGGGCGATTTTTCTCTGGACGTCACCGCTTTCGCCTCCCCAACCGGTCTCTGGGCACGTTATCTCGTCCGCAACCGTGGCCGCGATGTGAAACAGCAGCGCCTCGTCCTGGCCCTCCGTCCGTTCCAGGTGAATCCACCGACCCAGTTCCTCAATCAATCGGGAGGCGTTTCCTCCATCCGCGAGATCTTCTTGGATAGCCACGCCGCGATGATCAATGGAAAGCGGACGGTGATCCCAGCGACCACGCCCACCGCTTTCGGCGCGTCCTCGTTCGACGGAGGCGAGATCTCCGAGTACCTGCGGACAGGGAAACTCCCTACTGCGACGAGAATCAGCGACCCGTTCGGCTATGCGTCCGGCGCCTTCGCGTGGGATCTGGACGTGCCTGGCGGTGGGGAGAGGAAGGTGGACGTCTTCATCCCTCTGCACGGAGAGGCCGGGGGGACCTTCGACGGCGCCTACGCCGCCGCCGTCCGCGACTGGCACGAGCGCCTCGACCGCGTCGAGATCCGCCTACCCGCCGCGGCCGATCCCCTCGTGAAGACGTTCAGGACCGTCCTCGCCCACATCCTGATCAATCGCGATGGCCCCGCCATCCAGCCGGGCTCCCGCTCCTACGCCCGCACCTGGATTCGCGACGGTTCCCTGACCTCTTCGGCCCTGCTGCGCGCCGGCCACCCCGAGCCCGTGCGCCAGCTCATCGAGTGGTTCGCCCCCTTCCAGTTCGCCAACGGCAAGGTCCCCTGCTGCGTGGACGCCCGCGGCGCCGATCCCGTACCCGAGAACGACAGCCACGGCGAATTCCTGTTCCTCGTGTCCGAGTACTGGCGCTACACCCGCGACCGGGCCACGGTCGAGAAGGTCTGGCCCCACCTCGAGAAGGCCGTGGCCTACATCGATGAGCTGCGTAAACAGCGCCGGACGGACGAGTACCGCCAGCCGGAAAAACTCAAGTATTTCGGCCTCCTTCCCGAATCGATCAGCCACGAGGGTTACTCAGCGAAGCCCGTCCACTCCTACTGGGACGATTTCTTCGCACTAACAGGGCTGAAGGACGCGGCGGACCTCGCCCGCGACCTCGGCAAGACGGCGCAGGCGGACCGCTGGGCCGCCATCCGCGATGAATTCCGCACAGACCTCTACGCCTCGATCAACCGCGTCATCTCCGAGGCCAAGATCGACTACATCCCTGCCTCCGCCGAGTTGGCGGATCGCGATCCCACCTCCACGACCACGGCAATCACCCCCGGCGGCGAGCTCAAGAACCTCCCGCGTCCCGCGTTGGAGCGCACCTTCGAGTACTACTGGCAGGAAATCGAGAAGCGGAAAGCCGGAGACTGGAAGGCCTATACCCCGTACGAGGCCCGTGCCGTGGGCACCTTCATCCGTCTGGGCTGGACGGCGCGCACCCACGAGCTGCTCGATCTCTTCCTGAACGACCGCCGGCCGCCGGGCTGGAACCAGTGGCCCGAAGTGGTCTACAAGGACCAGCGCGCCCCGTCGTTCCTGGGCGATCTCCCCCACACCTGGGTCGGCTCGGACTTCATGCGCTCCTTCCTCGACCTCCTCGCCTGCGAGCGGGAGTCCGACCGGGCGCTCGTCCTGGCTGCGGGAGTCCCCGCCGACTGGATCACGGCGCCCGGAGGCGTGGCCGTCCGCCGTCTCCCTACACCCTGGGGACTTTTGGAGTATTCGCTGACCGCCGAGGGGAAGGGCGCACGACTGCGGGTGGGAACGGGGATCACCGTCCCGCCGGGCGGGATCGTCTTCGGAGAGACCGTCATCCGCAAGCTCCCGGCGGACCTCCTTGTGAGGCTTCCGGAAAGACCTTCCATATAGGCTTGCCCTATTTTCATAGGAAGCGACGAACCTGAAGCCCAGACAGCCTACTTTTTCATAGGGGCGGAAGTCCCGAATACCGGAGCGAACGTTCCGCCAGGGCTGGCGAAGTCACTTTTCATATGGAGCAGGCCTCTTTTTATATGGACAGACCTGCCACCGGGGCTTCCAGGAAGACCGGAGGGACTGTTTGGAGTTCAATCCGAGCTATTCGGAGAGGTTTTCCAATAATTTCCTCTGCTCTCCATATGAAAAGAGAGACTCGCAAGGCCTCCAGGAGTCCCTTCCATATGAAAGGAAGAGTTTTCCATATGGAATGAGAGACTCGCGAGCTCTCCGGAGCCTCTCTATATATAATTTCTCTCGCCTTCTATATGGAGGCGCCGTTCGTCCGGATCACCTCGGAGTAGAACTGCGCGCTCGCCTTGGGCGTGCGCTTCTGCGTCTCGAAGTCCACGTGCACGATCCCGAAGCGCTTGGAGAACCCGAGGCTCCACTCCAGGTTATCGAACAGCGACCACGCGAAGTAGCCCCGCAAGTCAACCCCGCGGTCCATGGCCTCGCGCGCGGCCCGGAGGTGAGTGCGGAAATAGTCCACCCGCAGGGGATCCTGGACCTCCCCGTCCGCCGTGGGGGGATCGTAAAAGGCGGCACCGTTCTCCGTGATGTAGAGAGGGAGGTCGCCGTAGCGCTCCTTCACCCAGACCAGCGTATCGGTCAGCCCCTGAGGGAAGACCTCCCAGCTCGTCTCCGTGTAGGCGTGGCGCGTCTGCCGCACGGCGGAGGCCCGGACCGGCAGGGCGGCGGGGTCGTTCTTCGACACGTTGCGCGTGTAGTAGTTGACGCCGAGGAAATCGATGGGCTGCCGGATTCGAACGAGATCCGCGTCGGGGAAGTCCGGCCACGCCTCGCCGAAGACCTCCCGCATCTCCTCCGGATACCGGCCGTGGAACACCGGATCGAGGTACTGCCGGTTCATGTAGGCGTCCGCCCGGCGGGTGGCGGCGAGGTCCTCCTCGCTCTGCGAAGCCGGGTACTTGGGCTCGAGGTTCACCACCAGGCCGATCCGGTGCCTGCCCTCGGCGCGGTAGGTCTCGACCGCCGCGGCGTGCGCGAGCATCAGGTTGTGCGAGGCAATGGGCGCTTCGAAAAGGTTTCGATGTCCAGGCGCGAGGGCGCCGTGGAGATAGCCGCCGTCCGTCACCACCCAGGGCTCGTTCAGGGTCGCCCACATCTCCACCCGGCCGTCCAGGGCGCGATACATCACCTGGGCGTACTCGGCGAACCACTCCGCCACGTCGGGGTTGAGCCAGCCGCCCCGGTCGTCGAGCGCCGCGGGCAGGTCCCAGTGATAGAGGGTGACCAGTGGCCGGATGCCGTTTTCGAGCAGCGCGTCCACCAGCCGGCGGTAGAAGTCGAGCCCCTTCTCGTTGACCCGGCCCCTTCCCTCGGGGAGCACGCGACTCCAGGAGACGCTGAAGCGGTAGGCGTTGAGCCCCAGCTCGCGCATGAGCGCCACGTCTTCCTTGTAGCGTCGGTAGTGGTCGCACGCCACGTCGCCGTTGTCGCCGCCGGGCACCAGCCAGGGCGTGCGGGTGAACCGGTGCCAGATGCTCGCCCCGGCGCCGTCGGCCAGGGGCGAGCCCTCCACCTGATAGGCCGAGGTGGCCGCGCCCCACAGGAAATTGTCAGGGAAAGAAAGAGTTTTCGTCATCGTTTTCGCGTTCCGCGTCCGACTCTATCGCAGCCGGAGCCGCCCGGCGTCATGAAAACGCGTTTACATCGACGGAATCGCTCCATACTCTTCATCCATGACCGCTCCGCGATTCGACGACGCCCTGCGCGAGGCCATGCTGGACCGCCTGGCCCGCTTCGACCGCCGCGCTCTCCCAGCCGGCGACAGGACAGCCGCTGCGGTGGCCCTTGTGGTCGTCCCCGACGAGGACGGGAGGGCCGCCGTCCTCCTCACCCTCCGCGCCGCGGGCCTGCGGCGGCATGGAGGCCAGTGGGCGCTCCCCGGCGGTCGTCTCGAGCCGGGAGAGACGCCCGAGGAGGGGGCCCTGCGCGAGCTCGAAGAAGAGATCGGCCTCACCCTTCCCCCCGAACACGTCCTGGGACGGCTGGACGACTACCCCACGCGCTCCGGCTTCGCCATCACCCCCGTCGTGGTCTGGGGAGACGGTTCAGCCCCGCTCCGTCCCGACCCCCGAGAGGTGGCCGGGATCTACCACGTCCCTCTCGAAGACCTCGTGGACCCGGAAAGCCTCGTGCTCCACTCCATCCCCCAGAGCGACCGGACCGTCCTGTCCCTCTCGATCCTGGACACCTTGATCTACGCTCCAACGGCGGCCATCCTCCACCAGTTCGCCGAGGTGGCGGTGCTGGGACGGGAGACCCGGGTGGACCACTATGAGCAGCCGTTGTTTGCGTGGCGTTGAGCGCCTCTTTGGAGACGACCCCGTTCGGTGGTAATCTTCTCTGGGAGGAGTTCGCTCCTGAAGGTTACAAGAGTTGCGAGGAAAGGAACCATGGCCCTTGGATTCTCTGACAGCAGTGAACCGTCGACTCGCCTCGACCAGCTAAATGATCGCGTTGCTGATATTTCGGAGCGCCTCTCCAAGCTGGAAGTTGCCTCCCCTGCTCTCAGAGTGGCGATCACGTCCTTTGCCCCGGAATCCTATTCCGTGGTTCGTCCTATCGAGGTTCTGATCGAACCGGTGGACGACTCCTATGTGGCTTCCTTTTTCGACGCCAACGTCAGCGCTTCCGGAGACAACCAGCAGGAGGCCTTCGATAATCTCAAGGCTTTGATCCTCGATGTCTATGATTCCCTTCGCGCGGAGTCGCCCAGCCGGCTCGGCCCCGAGCCCAAGAGGCAACTAGCCGTTCTTGAGAGTTTCCTGGAGAAGGCTTGATGCCCTACCTGAATCGGGAGCATGCCTGGAAGATCGTCGACAAACTCGGAGCTGAAACGGAAACAGGACGTGGCGGGCACCAACTCGCCAAGATCTATTACAACGGCGTCCGGATCGCGCAGTTCGGTATTCGGCACGGATCGAATAAGGACCAGGGACACGACCATATCCCCAAGGGTATCCACCTGAGCCCTCATGACAGCCTGCTTCTTGCCCGCTGCCCGATGAGTTATGAAACCTGGATCGAGAAGATGAGAGAGAAAGGTGTCATCCAGGACGACGAACAGGTTTAACCAGATTGGCATCTCGGAGTCTTCATGAGCGACGGGGTTGATCGTCACGATCTACCCTTCGAAGAGACGCCCCGTCATCAGTGCACCCGGTGAGTGCATGGTTGAGGACTGGGCATTTTCCGTGTCCACAAACGGCGGGGCGTCTCCTCGAAGAGGACACCTCAACGATCCACGGCAACCGACTGGACCTCACCAGCGCAAAGAATCAGCCACGGCATCCTGAGTCCTACATACACACCGAGTTCTACGTACGCACCTCAGGGGCAGGTCGTCGAAGCCACCCAATCGTAGTGGCCCACACCTCCGCAGAGATCATTGAAACGCACCCGGCAGCGGGGGTAGGTGACGCAGGAGTACTGGTACTGGGAGCCGTCGCTGCAACGGATGTAGCAGGTTCCTTCCTCTTCATCACCCTGGCTCACGGCGAAGACGGAGACGACGAGCACGGCGGTCAGGCACAACGTCCGTAACAGTGTCTTCATAGATTCTCTCCTTTACCTATCCGGTGTATCCGGGGGCTTAGAGCGAGCCCTGCTTGAGCTACGATGGGTGTTCTGCCATGACCTTCGAAACCCGTCCCTTCGTCTCCGAAGTCCGGCTGCTCCCTGAGAGGGTCCCCTCCTTCGAGGAGTATCCCTTCTCTCTGCCCGCTATCAGGAATCTAAGATCTGTCGAGCTTCACCCGCGGGTGACCTACTTCGTGGGGGAGAACGGCAGCGGGAAGTCCACTCTGGTCGAAGCGATCGCCGTGGCCTTCGGTCTGAACCCGGAGGGTGGGAGCCGAAATTTCGCGTTCTCGACGCGCGAATCCCATTCGACTCTGGCGAGTTGTATCCGGCTGGTCAAGGGGGTCCAGAAGCCACGAGACAGCTTCTTCCTGCGTGCGGAAAGCCTGTTCAACCTGGCCACGGAGATCGAGAAGCTGGATGAAGACCCCCTCGCAGGACCACCCATCATCGATGCTTTCGGCGGCCGGTCCCTGCATGAGCAATCGCACGGGGAATCGTTCTTCGCCGTGTTCCGCGAGCGGTTCGGGGCCAACGCCTTCTACATCCTCGACGAGCCGGAGGCAGCGCTGTCGCCCATGCGCCAGCTCTCCATGCTCTCCCTGATCCACGAGCTCGTGAACGCCAACTCTCAGTTCGTGATCGCCACTCACTCACCGCTGCTCATGGCCTATCCAGACGCGATGATCTATCAGATGAGCGAAGATGGCATCTCACCGATCGAATACCGAGAGACCGAGCACTTCCGCATCTACCGGGAGTTCCTGAACAACCCGGAACGCATGCTGAGAATCCTCATGGAGTGAGCCGGTCAGCCCGGCCAGTACGAGGCTGTACCTTGCTTCTTGAGCTTCTTCCTGAGCTTGTCATCGAAGGTGGCGACGGCATCGTAGCGCCCCTGAAGGGCCACACTGGCCAGCACCGCGTCTGCGAAACCAGGGATTTCCTGTGGCCACAGCTCCAGGGCTCGCTCCCAGGCAATCTCTTCTACGGGAATGACCCCAGGCAGGTCCCACAGCTCACGGAGAGCCTGGGCGATCTCTTGAGGCTCGATCTTGTAGACGTTGCGGAGGACGAACACCATCTCCGCGATCGTAATCGTATGGAAAGCGAGGACGTGCTCCCGGCCTGCAGCCGCTTCAAAGAGCGCCTCTGCCTTCTTCTGCTGGTCTGGATTCCGATCGGTAAAGAAGGAAACCAGCACGTTGGCATCTACGAGAATCTCTTTCAAAAGTCGAGAATCCCCATGAGCTCCCGTGCTCTCCGTACGTCCTCGACAGGATCGCCAGGCCCCACCTTGATGCTTCCCTTGCGCTTGAGGAATGCCCGGTCCGAGGCCCTGACCCGCGCATGGTCGCCGACCACTTCCCATTGCAGAACGTCCGCCGGTCCGACCCCGAGCTTCTGGCGGACTTCCTTGGGGACTGTCGTCTGGTACTTCACGGTGATGGTGGACTTTTTCATGGCGGATCTCCTTACGAGATTCTAGATCTGGTAAAGCGAGACTGTCAAACCAGTTGAGGGCGTTATGATCCGCTTCCATGAAGGCGGACCAGCAGGCGGGAAAGGCGGTGATCGTGGGAGCAGGGATGGCCGGCCTCTGCTGCGCGCTGAGGCTCCAGGAGAAGGGCATCCCCGTCCTCCTGCTGGAAGCTTCGGAGGAGCCGGGCGGGCGCGTGCGCACGGACCGGGTGGACGGGTTCCTCCTCGACCGCGGGTTCCAGGTTCTCCTCACCGCTTATCCCGAGGCGCGGAGGGTGCTCGACTACAAGGCCCTGCGCCTCAAGATGTTCCAGCCCGGTGCGCTGGTGCGGACGGGCGGCAAGCTCCACCGTGTCTCAGACCCGTTCCGGCAACCCTGGACGTTGCCGGCCACGCTGCTCGCACCCATCGGCACCCTGGCGGACAAAAGGACCGTCGCCCGCTTCCGCGGCCACGTCCTGCAGGGTTCTCTGGAGGAGACCTGGACACGGCCGGAGACGTCTTCCCTGGAAGCGTTGCGGGGCTTCGGCTTCAGCCAGCGGATGATCGATTCGTTCTTCCGCCCCTTCTACGGCGGGATCTTCCTGGAGACGGAGCTCGCCACGTCGAGCCGCATGCTGGAATTCGTCTTCCGCATGTTCAGCCAGGGGCGGGCCGCCCTGCCCTCGGCCGGCATGGGCATGATCCCGCAGCAACTCGCCGCGCGCCTCCCGGCCGGTACGGACCGGCTGAACGCCCGTGTGGAGTCGATCGGGCCGGGCGAGGTCCGTCTCAAAGGCGAACGGATTCCCGCCACGGCCGTGGTCCTGGCGACCGAGGCCCGCGAGGCGGCTCGTCTCCTCCCCGAGCTGCACCCGCCGGGGTTCCATGACACGGCCTGCCTCTACTACGCGGCGTCGAAGGACCCGGTAGGCAAGGCGATCCTCGTCCTCAATGGAGAGGGTGGCGGACCGGTGGACAACCTCTGTGTGCCGAGCGCCGTGGCCCCCACCTACGCCCCGGCGGGCCAAGCGCTCGTCTCGGCGACGGTGATCGGGGCGTCCGGAGCGGATGAGAAGGATCTGGAGGCCCAGGTCCGCAAGCATCTCGCGTCCTGGTTCGGACCCGAGGTGGCGGGCTGGAAGCACCTGCGGACCTACCGCATCCCGCTCGCCCTGCCGGCCCGGAAATCCCTGGACCCGCCGGCCCTGCCGGTGCGGCGCAACCCGGGGATCTATCTCTGTGGGGACCACCGCGAGACCCCCTCGCTGCAGGGCGCAATGGTGTCAGGACGGCGGGCGGCGGACGCGGTGGTGGAGGATTGGGAGCGGTTGTAGGTCTACGGGGGCGAGCTGACCAATTCGAGAAAATCGAAAACCTGGAAATCACCTGGATTGAAGGTAGCAAGACGGCGAATGCCCGCGAGCTCCAAGGTGGCCGCAAGCGCCGTATCTAAAATTCTTTTCCTTCCCAGCCGAAACGTACCCCAACAACTCCATGGTCCGCGGCACCACATCGGAGGTAGGAGCAAGAAGCACTACGTCTTCCGAGCCCCAGATCTCCGAGGCCTGCCGTATAGCCTCTCCCATTGAGAGGGGTTGCTCGAATCGGCGGGGATCAGATACCACATGGAGAAACTCGTAGATGACCTGAGGAGTGATCGCCAGCGAAGAGCCGCGCTCCCGGATCTCATGATCGATCAGACGGCGGGCGTCCGAATGGCGGAGAGACCCCGTCATTGCCCAAGAGATCAGAACATCTGCATCAACCCCCAGAATCACGGATCAATCATCTCATCCAGGATCTCGTCGCGAGTCCAGGATTTGAGCTGAGGACCGCTTTCATGGGGAGGTATATCCAAGATCGAACCCCGCCGTCCTCGCCGCCGTCCCAGGTACTCAGCCATTGCTTCCTGGAGGAGATCGCCTACGGAACGGCCTGTGCGACCGGCGAGGGATGCGAGATCCCGATAATCTTTGTCATCGACTTGGATAGAAATCGGCTTCATAACAAGATCCTACCCTATTCCCCAAACGGCGCCCAGATGTTCTTCACCTGAATCGCCTGGCGCAGGAACTCCTCGCCCACGCTCTGCTCGGGATCGGCCCAGTCGCGAGGGTGACCGTAATCGACCCAGGTGCGCTTGAGGTTGCCGGTGGAGCCGCGCTCCACGGCGGCGCTGCCTTCGCGGGTGCCGAAGTACCAGAGGGCGTCCACGTCGTCGTGGGCGGCGAGGACGCCGGCCAGGGCGTCGCGGCTGCCGGTGACGATGTTGATGACGCCGGCCGGGACGTCCGAGGTGTCGAAGACCTGGTAGAGGTCCGTGGCGGCCAGGGGCCAGCGCTCGGAGGGGACGGCCACCACGGCGTTGCCCATGGCGACGGCCGGGGCCAGGGTGGCCACAAAGGCGAGGAGCGGCCACTCGTCCGGGCAGGCGATGGCCAGGGTGCCAATGGACTCGTGGTAGGCGAAGGTGAAGTTGCGCAACGGCGTGGCCTGGACCGTGCCGGCGTACTTGTCCGCCCAGGCGGCGTAGGTGAAGAGGCGCTCCACGGCGAGGTCCACCTCGTCGCGGCCTGCACCGGTGCCGGTCATGGCGTCGAGCCGGCGGGCCAGCTCGTCTTGTCGGGCGGCTAAGTTCTCGGCCGTGTAGTAGAGGATCTGCGCCCGCAGGTGGGCCGTGGACTTGGCCCAGCCGGGAGCGGCCTTCCGAGCCGCTTCCACGGCGTTACGGACGTCCTTGCGGTTGCCCTCCCCCACCTCGCCGATCAGCTTGCCGTCGATGCCAAGGATCTTACGACTCGCCTCGCCGTCCGGGCGGGTCTGCTTGCCGCCGATGTAGAGCTTGGCGGTCCGGTCGATGGGAGGCAGACCGGAGGGGGCCGGCTTATCCCAATCCTCCTCGGGAGCAGGAACCGATTCTTTCTTTTCGTTCTTGGATTGGGCCTGCCAGCGCGGCTTGACGTACTCCCAGAGCCCTTCCTTGCCACCCTCGCGCCCGAAGCCGCTCTCGCGGTAGCCGCCGAAGCCGGAGGCCGCGTCGAAGAGGTTGGTGCTGTTGATCCACACCGTGCCGGCCTTGACCTTGGCGGCCAGGTCGAGCGCGAGGTTGACGTTCTCCGTCCAGACGCTCGCCGCCAAGCCGTAGCGGGTGTTGTTCGCCAGCTCGATGGCTTCTTCGGGCGTGCGGAAGGTCATGGCCACGAGGACCGGACCGAAGATCTCGACCTGGGCGATGGTGGCCGACGGCGACACCTCGGTGAACAGGGTGGGCGGATAGAACCAACCGTCCCGCGGGCAGCTCCAGGAGGGCTGCCAGAGCTTGGCGCCCTCGTCGACGCCCTGGCGCACCAGCCGCTCGATGCGCTCGAGCTGCACGGGCGCGATGATGGCGCCGATGTCGATGGCCTTGTCGCGGGGATCGCCCACGCGCAAGGTCTCCATGCGGGCGCGCAGCCGGGCGTAGAGGGTCTCGGCCACGCCTTCCTGGACGATCAGGCGCGAGCCGGCGCAGCAGACTTCCCCCTGGTTGAACCAGATGGCGTCCACCACGCCCTCGACCGTGCCGTCGAGATCGGCGTCATCGAACACCAGGAAGGGGGACTTGCCGCCCAGCTCCAGGGAGAGCTTCTTGCCCGTCCCGGCCGTGGCCTCGCGGATGATGCGGCCGACGTCGGTGGAGCCGGTGAAAGCGATCTTGTCGATCCCCGGATGGCGGACGATCAGCTCGCCCGTGCGGCCGTCGCCCGTGAGGATGTTGACCACACCCGGAGGCAGGCCGGAGTCGCGGCAGATCTCGGCGAAGGCGAACGCCGTCAGGGGCGTGAGCTCGGCCGGCTTGAGAACGACCGTGTTGCCCATGGCGAGGGCCGGCGCGATCTTCCAGGCCAGCATGAGGAGAGGGAAGTTCCAGGGGATGATCTGCCCGGCGACGCCCACGGGCACGTACCCGGACAGCTCGCGCTCCATGAGCTGGGCCCAGCCAGCGTGATGATAGAAGTGCCGGGCCGCGAGGGGGACGTCGAGGTCCCGCGTCTCGCGGATGGGCTTGCCGTTGTCCAGGGTCTCCAGGACGGCGAGCAGGCGGGCGTTCTTCTGCACGTGCCGGGCGAGGGCGTAGAGGTGGCGGGCGCGGCCGTGGCCGCCCAGCTCCCACCAGCCGGTCTGGGCCGCGCGGGCCGCATCCACCGCGGCGTCCACGTCCGCGGCGCCGCACTGGGCCACGCGGGCCAAGGGCTTGGCATTGCCGGGATTGAGGGTGTCGAACCACTCGCCCGTGTCCGGCCGGCGGAAGTCGCCGTTGATAAAGGGCAGGATCTCCCGTCCGCGGGCCTCGATCCACGCCAGGGCGGGATCGGCGCTCTCGGGAGCGGGGCCGTACTCCAGGGTCTCGAAAATCTCAGCGATCGAAGCCATTCAACCCCTCTCAGGCCATGGGATGGCGGAAGGCGGCCGAGTAGCGGCCGGTCGCGTGGTGCTCGAGCTGGCGCTCGATGTCGCCGAGGAGACTGGAGGCGCCGATGCGGAAGAGCTCCGGCCGCATCCAGGCGTCGCCCAGCTCCTCTTTCATCAGGGACAGCCAGTCCGTGGCCTGCTTGGCGGTCGAGATCCCGCCGGCCGGCTTGAAGCCGACGCGGAAGCCCGTGCGCTCGCGGTACTCGCGGATGGCGCGCACCATGACGAGCGAGACCGGCAGCGTGGCGTTGACCTTCTCTTTGCCGGTCGAGGTCTTGATGAAGTCGGCGCCCGCCATCATGGCCACCCGGCTCGCCCGCGCCACGTTGCGCAGGGTGCCCAGCTCGCCCGTGGCGAGGATGGTCTTCAGGTGGGCCGGCCCGCAGGCCTCGCGGAAGGCGCGGATCTCATCGTAGAGAGCCTGCCAGTCGCCGGTCAGCACGTGGGCGCGGCTGATGACGATGTCGATCTCCTCGGCGCCCGCGGCGACCGACCCGCGGATCTCGGCGAGCCGCTCCGGGAAGGGATTCAGACCAGCCGGAAAGCCCGCGGAGACGGCACAGACGGGGATGCCGGAGCCAGCGAGAGCCTCGCGGGCGGGAGCGATCATGGCGTGGTAGACGCAGACGGCGGCCACCCGGATGTCCAGGTGGGCGACGCCCAGGGCTTCCAGGAGGTCCTGCCGCAGGGGCTGGCGCGCCTTGGCGCAGAGCCGGCGCACACGGCCCGGGGTGTCGTCGCCCGAGAGGGTCGTCAGGTCCATGCAGGTGATGGCCCGCAGGTACCAGGCGGCCTGCCACTCCTTCTTGACCGTGCGGCGCTTGGTCAGGGTGGCGGCCCGGCGCTCGGCCGCGCTGGTGTTGACCCGCACCTCGCGAATCCAGTCCAGCTCCAGGGGAATCCCCGGATTGCGGTCCGGATGAACGGAGGATGGCGGCGGTGGGGGCGCCGCGGGGGACCGTTTGGGAAGGTCTTGCACGGCCATGGTTAAAGCTCCCTCAAAACACGGAGCTTAACACTGTCACTGCCCAGCCGTTATTGCCCAGATCCAACGGCATTGCGATTCCGGAAGCGCACCCGGCCCAGCTCCACGCCCGTGTAGTAGTGGGTGAGGATCTCGCGGTAGGTGTGCCCCCGCTGGGCCATGCCGTAGGAGCCCACCTGGCACATTCCGACTCCGTGGCCGAAGCCCTTGCCGGTGAAGAGCCAGCCGGGGGCCTGGTTCTTGGGCTCCAGGCGCTTGGCCGTAAATAGGGTGTCGGGCACGTCCAGCGTCCAGCGCACGGCGAGCCCCTCCACGTCGACCACCTGATCGCCGTCGCCGTGGATGCGGATCTTTCCCACCCGGCCCGACTCGCCGCGGCTCAGGACCTCGAAGCTCTGGAACCCGAGGCCCGGGAAGCGGGTGTTCACCTGGGCCGCGATCTGAGAGTCGGTGCGGAAGCGGGTCCAGGAGCTGTAGGGGCTGCTGCGGTCGAACGCCACGCCGTCGAGGTCGATCTCCTGGGTGGCGGCCACGAGGCGGTCTCCTTCCCAGAACAGGGTCAGGTGGTCGCCGGGGACCATGGCGAGAGCCGAGCTGTAGAGATCGGTGCCCTGGGGGCGGAAAGTGGCGAGGACCGCCGGCACGCCGTAGACCTTGTCTTCCTTGCCGGAGCGGACTGCGAGCTTGCCGTTCTCGAAGGAGAGGAACGAGGCATCCTCCCGGTTCACCACCCGCAGGAGCTCGGCGAGAGCCAGGAGCATCCGCTCGATCTCGTCCTCGGCCAGGGGCTGGTCGAGAGGCCCGTTCAGGAGGCCGCTCTTGATGAGGTAGGCCGCCCGCCGGCGATCCTCCTCGGTCCAGTCGCGAGGCGGATCGTTCAGCAGGTACTTGACGTCCTCGGGCGCAACGAAAAGCCGGGCGTCGAGCGCCAGGTCGAAGGCCGAGGAGACGTAGCGCTGCACCTCGCGCCGGTCGAGCGAGGCCAGCCGCTCGCGGGTAGCGGGCAGGCCGGCGAGGAGGGCCAGGTGCTCCAGGCGGGCGCCCAGGACGCCCGCGGGAGAGGCCCCGGCGGCCGGCGGCAGCAGCCGGCGGGTCAGCCCGGCAGGGAATTTTTATAAAGTATCGAGGTCCACCTAGATCTTCACGACGCCCACCTCCATGCAGGGCACGGCGCGCAGGTATTCATCCCCCTGTTTCAAGGGAAAGATGACGTGGACGTCTTCCGTGTGGCCGCCGCAGGTGGAGCTGTAGAGGGCGTCCACCAGCTCACCCTTGTAGAGGAGAACCTGCCCCGCCGTCTCGGCCACGGCGCGGTCCGAGAGCACCACGGGGATGCCCGCCTGCTTGATCTCCTGGAGCACGGGCTCCCAGCCGGTTTCCACGACCGGGGAAAAAGCGATCACGTCCACGCCCTGCGCCACGAAGGAGCGCAACGC
>CAXTNS010000081.1:0-725 GCA_964245465.1 uncultured Thermoanaerobaculia bacterium | reverse complement strand
GTCCGAGAGCGGATGCTCCACGGTCATGCCGCCGTAGACCTGACAGCGGGGAGTGGCGCAGATGTCGTATCCCTCGCGGGAGAACTCGCCCAGGTTGCGCAGGGCATAGGTGCGGGCCGCCACGGCCTGGGCCTTCAGGGCTTCGAGCTGGTTGTAGAGCTCCGGCCCCATCTCGCTCGGCACCACGCCCCGCAGGTAGTCCTCGACGGGCAGCTCGTTGATGAGGTTGAGCGCGCCGCGGTCGTTCAGGTAGACCAGGACCCGCCCGCGGTAGCGCTTGTTCCGCACGCGCACGCTGGGGTTGCCCACGGGCGAGACGGACAGCCAGCGGCCTGGATAGGTAGTCGTGGTCTGCCCGAGGGTGAGCCGCAGGGCCGGCTCGGTGACGCTGCCGCCCTCGTTTACCACGAAGGCGCCGGTCACCCCAATGGCGCCCAGGCGCCGCATGTCGGCCTCCGCGGCCTCGCGCGTGGGATAGCGGCCGATGCGCACGCGATAGAGGTCGATGCCCGCGTCGAAGTAGGCCTCGCCGGGCTGGCCCGAGTCCCGTTCCAGCCGCTTGGCGAGGTCCTGGGCCTGCCGCTCGTCTCGCAGGGCGCGCGGCCGATCGGCCCCGAGCTGACGATCACGGCCGCCGACGGGCAGATCATCCAGGAGCTCGCGGGTCGCAACGCGCTCACGAAGCTGCGCGAGGTCGTCGACGCGCTCGACACGGTCGACCAAGC
>CAXTNS010000080.1:13294-15217 GCA_964245465.1 uncultured Thermoanaerobaculia bacterium | reverse complement strand
CCAGGATCGCGCCGTCCATCTGCGCCGCGCCCGTGATCATGTTCTTCACGTAGTCAGCGTGGCCCGGGCAGTCGACGTGGGCGTAGTGACGCTTTTCGCTCTGGTACTCCACGTGTGCCGTCGCGATCGTGATACCGCGCTCGCGCTCTTCCGGAGCCTTGTCGATCTGGTCGAAAGCCACGAAATTCGCGAGGCCCTTGGAAGCGAGAACCCGGGTGATCGCCGCCGTCAGGGTCGTCTTGCCGTGGTCCACGTGACCGATGGTCCCGACGTTGACGTGCGGCTTCGAACGATTGAACTTCTCCTTGCCCATGGCGCTGTCCGATGCCTCCTCAACAGGTATTTGTTATCGAGAGCCAATGCGTACTTATGGAGCCCACGACCGGATTTGAACCGGTGACCCCTTCCTTACCAAGGAAGTGCTCTACCCCTGAGCCACGTGGGCTTTAGACACTTATTGAGTCGCCCGAGGCTGGTGCCTGGACGTCTCTCGGTGGTCAAAACCGTGCGATCCTACAACCTCCCTCAACTCGTGTAAAGCCCCTTCGTACGCGGGTGACGACTGCGGGTGCCCGACGCGGACGTCCCGGGAGGGCCGCCCAGAGGAAGAGGCATAGTGTGCCAGAGACTGACGAAGATGTCCAGCCCCGCCCGGGGCAACTGCCGCTACGCCTTTCGCAGGCGGCTAAGCTCCTCTTCCAAGGCCCGGATACGCTCTTCGGCAGCAAGCCGTGCAGCCACCTCTTCGGTGACCTTCGCTTCTGCGGCAAGCCGTGCAGCCATCTCTTCGGTGACCTTCGCTTCCGCGGCAAGCCGTGCAGCCATCTCTTCGGTGACCTTCGCTTCCGCGGCACGCCGTGCAGCCGCTTCAGCGACCCGAGCCGCTTCGACCTCCTCCGGCCAAAGGACGGGCTCTCCCGTGACAACCTCCACCAGCCGCAGGCGTTGGCCCTCGGGCCGGAGCCTCAGCCCCATGGACTGGCTGAGCAGCGAGCCGTCCTCTTCCAGCCGGACCGCCTGATAGTGTCCGTCCTGGAGCCGGTACTCCTGGAGCCGCGGCCTCAGGTACTCCCCGGAAGGGTCAAAGAGAACGTACTCCTCGACACCGATCCGCTCGTAGACATTCTTTTTCTTGACACGGTCTTCCCGGTGGGTCTTCCGTGACGTGACCTCCACCACCAGGCAGGGAGGCACCTTCTCCTCCCAGAGGAGGTAGTTGTGACGCATCCGATTGGCCACCACACCCTTGGCCACCAGCACGTCCGGAGCGAGACAGGCCGCAGAATTCCCTCTCTCGTAGCACAGGTAGAGGTTGCCCCCGACCCACACGTCCGGAACCTCAGCGTAGCGGCGCGTGAGGCCCTCGATGAGGTCGAGCATCACCTTCAGGTGCAGAGGAGATTCGGCCATGGGTTGGCCGTCGGAGATGGGGTAGTCTACTTCCTGTTCGAGCGGAATGGCGTTCATGCGTGCCTGCCTTTCCCGACGGTCGCCAGATCAGAGCAGAAACCGCCCATCGATGCAACTCCCATGTTCTCTAGGGTACCACTCCTAAAATTTTAGTTGACAGACTCTCCTGGGCGGGCGTACGATCCTAAAAGATTAGGAGGTGGCCCTCATGGCCAGGACACCCAGGAAGATCGACGAGCCTTTGACTCCCCTGGAGCTGGAGATCATGAAGGTGCTCTGGGAGACCGGTCCAGTTCCCGTACAGACGGTCCAGGAGCGGCTCGCCCTCGAGCGCACGCTCGCCTACAACACCGTGCAGACCATGCTCAACGTGCTCCACCGCAAAGGCAAGGTCAAGCGCGAGCTCACCGGCCGGGCCTACGTCTACGAGCCGGTCGTCAGCCGCGCCCAGACCGCCGGCCAAGCCGTATCCGACCTGGTGAGCCGGATGTTCGGAGGCTCAGCCGAGAGCCT
>CAXTNS010000080.1:0-13284 GCA_964245465.1 uncultured Thermoanaerobaculia bacterium | reverse complement strand
GAGGATGGCCATGGCGACGATTGACGAGCTGGTCCTCACCTTCGTGCTCAACGCCCTCTGGCAGGTCCCCGCGACGGTGGCGGCCGGACTCTTGGGCGACCTCCCTCTGCGCCGCGCCCCCGCCCGCCATCGCCACGTCCTGTGGGTGGCGGTCCTGGCAGCGGCGGTCGCGCTGCCTGGGGCAAGCCTGTTCGAACCGGAGAGATCCCCGGAGCCCATTCCAGATCCCCTACCATCCCCGGCGGCTACGGACGGAGGCTGGAACGCGTGGCTCCCCGACAGTGGAGGCCGGTCGGCGCCCGTTCCCCCAACCACCAGCAGGATCCTTGCACTGCTCTACGGCCTCTCGGTCGTCATCCATGGAATCCGGTTTGGCCGCGCCTGGAGCCGGGCCGGCCAGCTCGCCCGTGGCGCGCACCCTCTCCCGGTCCCGGAGGGACTGGCCCCCGGCGTCGAGGTTCTCGGCTCGCCGGAGATCGCCGGCCCCGTGACCCTGGGCGCGCACCGGCCGCTCATCCTCCTCCCCTCCCGCTTCCTCGACTCCGCCTCGCCCGAGGAGCTGACCGCGGCCCTGGGCCACGAAATGGCCCACGTGCGCCGCCGGGACTACGCCGTCCACCTCCTCTGCGAGATCCTGCTTCTCCCTGTCGCGTTCCACCCGGCGGTGTGGCTCATGCGCCGCCGGCTCGCGCAAACCCGGGAGATGGCCTGCGACGAAGCCGTTCTGGAGATCCTCCGGCCTCGCGTCTATGCGCGGTCGCTGCTCTCCCTGGCTGCCTCTGCCGCCGGTCTCTCCCGCCCGTCCACCACCCTGGGCGTCCTCGACGCCCACACTCTGGAGGTGCGTATGAAAAGGATCCTGGATCACGGACCCCGCCTGGGGACCCGCCGGGCCCGCGTCGTCCTGGGAGCGGCCCTGCTGCTCCTGGCCGGCCTTGGCATGGCGGTGTCTCTCTTCCCGCTCCATGCGGTAACTGCGGCATCTGCGGCAGCCGCCGAAGGCCGCGGCGGCAGCCTCGCCCCCTTCGTGGGGACCTGGAGCGGCGACTGGGCCTTCGACAAAGGGAGCGACAAGAGGATGCGGGCCCTCGACATCGAGGTCCATCCCGACGGCCACATCGTCGAGACCTGGTACAAGTACCAGATCACCCCGAACGGTGCCGCCAACCCGCAGAAGGTCATCCACCCGGTGACGGGCTACACGGTCGAGGGCAACGTCCTGAAGATCGAGACCCGGGTCGAAGACTTTGCCTTCAACGACCTTCCTCCCGGCAGGGCCGAGATCAAGGCGATGCTCCAGCTCGAGGGCCGTGACAAAGGGGTCTATCAGAGCCTCTCGAACTCCTACGTCGACGCCCTCAAGAAACGCGGCGAATCCGTCCCGCCCCCGCCGCCTCCGATCCCCATGAAGCGCCAGTCCTGATCCGCGCCAGCTCTGAGCAGGTGCAACCCGGAGATGTCCCGGGACAGTAGAGGTGTCTTCGGACGAGCCGCAGGGCGGCCCTTCCAGGGGTCGCCCTGCTTTCGTGACTTCGCCCAACTTCCGAGCTATACTGTTATTACCATACAAGGAGGTAAAGATGAAACGGAACCTATGGATCCTCGTCCTCGCCCTCTCTTGCATCTGCATGGCGGCCGCCGTCCCGCCCGCCGCCGCCGACGATCCGCCGCACGCCGCCTTCTACTACGCCTGCGGGACCACCTTCTGCGGGTTCGACGCCGAGATCTCCTACGACGACGGCTATCTCACGAACTATCGCTGGAGCTGGGGAGACGGTACGTTCACGAACGGCACCCGCTCGGACCCGAGCCATACCTACGCCGCCCACGGCACCTACACGGTCATCTTGACTGTCACCGACAACATCGGCCAGACAAATAGCACCTCCCTGTCGGTAACGTTCTGAGTCTCGCCGATCTGGCATAGGGCGGCTCCCCTTCGGGAGGGGGGGCCGCCGCCGCGGTTCTTCTACAAGGAAATGGAGCGGGAGACGGGATTCGAACCCGCGACCAACAGCTTGGAAGGCTGTGACTCTACCCCTGAGTTACTCCCGCAGACAGGGACAGGCAAGGAATGGTGGAGGCGGGAGGATTCGAACCTCCGTAGGGCGGAGCCCGGCAGATTTACAGTCTGCTGCCATTGTCCACTCGGCCACACCTCCAAAGAACTGCTTTGCGCCGGATCGGGATGGAGCCGGCACCCGGATTTGAACCGGGGACCTACGGTTTACAAGACCGTAGCTCTACCCCTGAGCTATGCCGGCGTGCCGCGACCCGGCTGAACAACGACCCCGGGCCACCCCGTATTCCAGGAGCCGGGAGAGTGTAGCGTCAGCGCCGCCCGGTTGCAAGGGCTTGTAGGGGCGGCCTTATGTGGCCGCCCTGTCATTCTCCGGGAGCGATCCAGGTCCACAGCAAGGCCAGAGAAGCGGCCCACACGGCGGCGGTGGTCAACCACCCCAGGACGTTCAGTCCCCGACTGTTGACGCGATCCCCCATGATGGTCCGGTTGTTGGTCATCAGCAGGATCAGCAGCAGGAGGGGAGGCGTCGAGAAACCTTGGACGATCCCAGACCACACCAGGGCCTTCATCGGGTTGAAGCCAAGAAAGTTCATTCCCACCGCCACCGCGGTGAACCCGGCGATCGCCAGGTAGAACTTCTTCGCCTGGGCGGGCTTGGCGTGCAGGCTGTGCTTCCAGCCCACCGTCTGGGCAAGGTCATAAGCGGCTCCGGTCGTCATAATCGGCACGGCGAGGAATCCGACTCCGATGACGCCGAGGGCGAAGAGAATCCCCGCGGCGTCGCCCGCCAGAGGCCGCAGAGCCTCAGCGGCCTGCGTCGCGGTGTCGATGTCCCTCACACCGGCCTTATGGAGTGTGGAGCCCGTAGACAGGATGATGAAATACATGATGAGGTTCGAGAAGAACATGCCGAAGACGATGTCTTTGCGGCTCTCCGCCAGCTCCTCGTCGGTAGCTCCCTTCCTCTCGCTCAACCGGGTGCGGCCCATGGAGATCTCTTCTTCCACCTCCTCGTTGGATTGCCAGGTATAGAGGTACGCCGAGAGCGTCGTGCCGATAACGGCGACGAGCAGGGACAGGAACTCGCGGTCGAAGCGAATCTGGGGAACCAGGGTCCCCTGGATCACCTCCCGCAACTCGGGCTTGGCCAGAAACGCCGACCCGACATAGGCTAGCAGCGCCAGCGCCAGCCAGCGGAAGACGTTCCGGATCAACGTGTAGGAGCCCCAGAATTGGAGCGCCAGGATCACCAGGGCGACGCCGGCGACCAGCCACCCGACCGGCACGGGCACCAGCAGGTTGAGGGCCGCGGCCATTCCACCCAGGTCGGCCGCCGCCTCGATCGTATTGCCAATGAGGACCCCGATCAGGGTTGGATAAAGGATCCATCGCGAATAGTGGTCACGAATGACCGCGAACAGTCCTTTGCCGGCCACCTGCCCCAACTTCGACGACAGATAGACGACCGCGAACATCATCGGAAACGTGACGGGAGCGGTCCACAGGAAAGAAGGTCCCAGTTTGGCGCCCGCGCTGGCATAGGTGCCGATCGCAGAGGGGTCGTCGTCCGCCGCGCCTGTGATCAGGCCCAGTCCCAGCGCTCTGATCGTGCCCCCGCGTGGCTTGGCTGTTGCGTCTGTAGAAGAATTTCTCGCCGCCGAGTGTCGGTTGTGGTTCGCCATAGTTGCAACTCCCAGCGCTGGTGGCGAGCACAAATACGATCTTTGTGACACGCCCAGCATATCCGTCGCGCTTTGATGCAACCATTGCGCCAAGCAGGAAAAGGCGTGCTCTTTACCGGAGGCTCCGCTGCCGGACGGCGTCGTAAAGCACGGCCGCCGCCGAGGTGGCGATGTTGAGGGAATCGACCCTGCCGCGCATGGGCAGGCCGATCGTGCGGTCGCAGATCTGACGGGTGCGGGCGCGCAGCCCCTTCTCCTCGCCCCCGAAGCAGAGCACCACCTTGCCGGAGAGATCGACCTCCCAGGGGGGCTCGCCCTCCGGATCGGTGCCGTAAACCCAGTATCCTTGGTCCTTGAGGCGCTCGATCTCAGCCGCCGTGTTGGTGATGCGTTCGATCTCCAGCCACTCGCTGGCCCCCGCCGAGGTCTTGGCCACGGTGGGAGAGACCGGCGCCGAGCCGCGGTCCCGGATCAGGACCCGTCCTACCCCCGCCCCCTCGCAGACCCGGAGAAGAGCTCCCAGGTTGCGCGGGTCCTGGACATCCTCCAGCAGCACGATCAGCTCTGGATCACCCCCAGGCTGCTCCGCCGCCGGAGCCTCCGCCCGCACCTCGGCCGCCATGCCGTTGTGGGCCGGGCCGGCGATCTCCGACAGTCTGCGCTCGGGGACGATCTCGACGGGGACCCAGTGGCGCCGGCACGCCTCTTCGATCTCCTCTCGCCGCCGTCCCGTCCGGGAGGCGGAGACGAGGACCCTGACGACTTCGTGGGGGCGATGCCGCAGGGCCTCGCGGACGGGGTGGTAGCCGTAGAGGAACAGGAGGCTCAGACCTCCATGATCTGCTGTTCTTTCTTCTGGAGGGACGTGGTGATCTCACCGATGTAGCGGTCGTGGAGCTTCTGGACCTCGTCCAGGCCACGGCGCTCGTCGTCCTGGCTGATCTCCTTGTCCTTCTCCTTCTTCTTGAGCTTGTCGTTGCCTTCCCGCCGGGCTTGGCGGACGCCGTTCCTGGCGTGCTCGGCGAGGTCGTGGGCCTTCTTGACGATCTCCTTGCGGCGCTCCTCCGTCAGGGACGGGACGGGGATACGGATGACCTTGCCGTCGGAGGAGGGGTTCAGCCCGAGGTCGGACTTCATGATGGCCCGCTCGATGGCCGAGCTCTGGCTGGGATCGTACGGCTGGGCCACGATCAGGGTCGCGTCGGGCACCGAGAGGTTCGCCACCTGGTTCAGGGGGACCGGGCTGCCGTAGTAGTCCACCGTGATCCCCTCGAGCAGCGCCAGGGACGCGCGCCCGGTGCGCAGGTGCTTGAGCTCGTGATGGAAATGCTCCACCGCGTGCTTCATGTGGTCTTCGACTTCCTTGAACACCTCTTTCATGTTCCCTCCTTTGCAGGATGCCCGTCAGGCCCGCCTATGCGCGGACCGCTTATGCGCGGACAATCGAGCCGACCCGCTCACCGCAGACGACCCTGCGGATGTTGCCCTGGGTCATCATGTCAAAGATGGCGATGGGAATCCCATTGTCCCGGCAGAGGCTGATGGCCGCCGTGTCCATCACCTTGAGGTCCTTCTCCAGGACCTCCTGGTAGGTCACCTCGGGCAGCATCACGGCCGTGGGATCCTTCTCGGGGTCGGCGGTGTAGAGGCCGTCGACCTTGGTGGCCTTGAGGAGGACGTCGGCGTGGATCTCATTGGCGCGCAGGGCCGCGGCGCTGTCGGTCGTGAAGTAGGGGTTGCCCGTGCCGGCGGCGAAGATGACGGTCCGCCCCTTTTCCAGATGGCGGATGGCCCGGCGCCGGATGAACGGCTCGGCCACCTCGCGGATGTCGATCGCCGTCTGCACCCGGGTGGGCACGCCCCGCTTCTCCAGGGCGTCCTGGAGGGCGAGGGCGTTGATCACGGTGGCGAGCATGCCCATGTAGTCGCCGGTCACCCGGTCGATCCCCCGGTGGCTCGCGGCGAGACCCCGGATGATGTTGCCGCCGCCGACGACGATGGCGACCTCGACCTTGAGGCCGTTGACCACCTCCCGGAGCTCGTCGGCGATGGCCGCCACCACGGCCTCGTCGATGCCGAAGGGCTTGTCGCCCATCAGGGCCTCACCCGAGACCTTCAGGAGGACCCGGCGGTACGCCGATGCTCTCGACGGGGCCTCCCGGGGTTCCTCCGCCTGCATCAGCGGGCCGCCTGGGCCGCGACTTCGGCCGCGAAGTCGTCCTGGCGCTTCTCGATGCCCTCCCCCAGCTTGTAGCGCATGAAGCGCCGCACCTGGATGTTCTCGCCGATCTTGCCCACCTTCTCGGCGATGAGCTGGGCGACCGTCACGTCGGGGTTCTTGACGAACGGCTGCTCGAGCAGCACGAACTCGGAGTAGTACTTCTCCATCTTCCCTTGGACGATCTTCTCGACCACGTTGGCCGGCTTGCCCGAGGCGAGGGCCTGGTCCTGGAAGATGGCCCGCTCGCGATCCAGCACGTCCTGCGTGACCTCCTCGCGCCGGACGAACTTGGGCTCGGCCGCCGCGATGTGCATCGCGATGTCGCGTACCAGTTCCTGGAACTGGTCCGTGCGGGCCACGAAGTCGGTTTCGCAGTTGATCTCGACCAGGACGCCGAGCTTGCCGCCGCCATGGATGTAGGAGCCGACCGCGCCCTCGGCCGTGACCCGGCCGGCCTTCTTGGCCGCCGCCGCCAGACCCTTCTTGCGCAGCGCGTCGACCGCCTGCTCCATGTTGCCCGTGCACTCGTTGAGGGCGTTCTTGCAATCCATCATTCCAGCGCCGGTGCGCTCCCGGAGCTCCTTGACCATCTGAGCGGTGATTTCAGCCATGACAGCGTTCTCCTTCGAACCGCGATGAAGCGGATTTTTGAATATCGGGACATAAAAGAAGAGGTCAGATCGACGCGGGCTCGACTGACCTCGTCTTCGCGCCGCCCACGGTCCCCTCGAAAATCGAAAGGGCCCGGGCGGCGCGCCGTGGTTGAGACGGTTGATCGGCGCGGGGCCTAGGCCGGAGCGGCGCTCGCAGCGGCGTCCTTGTCGAAGACAGGCATGGCCGCACGGTCCTTCGACCGGATCATCGAATCCTCTTCGAGCTTGCCCGCGCCCGCCAGGTAGGCGTCCGCGATGCGCGACGCGAACAGGCGGATGGCCCGGATGGCGTCGTCGTTGCCCGGGATCGGGAAGTCGATCAGCTCGGGATCGCAGTTCGTGTCGACGATGGCGATGACCGGAATCCCCAGCTTGTTCGCCTCGGAGACGGCGATGTACTCCTTCTTGGGGTCCACGATGAAGAGCGCGTCCGGCAGCTCCTCCATGTCGCGGATGCCCTCGAGGTTCTTCGCCATCTTCTCCCGCTCGCGCTCCAGCCGCAGCTTCTCCTTCTTGGTCAGCGGGCTGTTCTCGTCCCCCAAGCGGCCCTCGATCTCCTTCAGGCGCTGGATCGAGGTGCGCAGGGTGACGAAGTTGGTCAGCGTGCCGCCCAGCCACCGGTTGGTGACCGAGAACTCGCCGGCGCGCCGCGCCTCTTCCTCGATCGCCTCCTGGGCCTGCCGCTTGGTGCCGACGAACAGGATGCGCTTGCCCTCGGCCGCCAAGCCCTGCACGAACTCCGCGACCTGGTTGAACAGCTTGAGCGTTTTCTGCAGGTCTATGATGTAGATCCCGTTACGCTTGCCGAAGATGTAAGGCTTCATCTTCGGGTTCCAGCGCCGGGTCTGGTGACCAAAGTGGACACCAGCCTCCAGCAGTTCCTTCATTGTGACTTCTACCAAGGATCTCTCCCTTCTGACCTTTGCTTACCGCTTGCTGAACTGGAACCGGGCGCGGGCGCCCTTCTGACCGTACTTCTTGCGCTCCTTCTTGCGAGGATCGCGGGTCAGCAGGCCGGCCGACTTCAACCGGTCGCGCAGCTCGCCGTTGTACTCGAGCAGGGCGCGCGAGATGCCGTGCCGGATGGCTCCGGCCTGGCCCGCGCTGCCGCCGCCGGCGACTCGGACGTAGATGTCGAACCTCTCGGCCGTCTCGGTCAGCAGCAGGGGCTGCTTGATGACCATCTTCAGCACTTCGTTGGGGAAGTAGACGTCGAGCTTGCGGCCGTTGATGGACATGTCGCCCGCGCCGGGCCGCAGGTACACCCGGGCCGCGGCCGTCTTGCGGCGTCCGGTGCCGTAGTATTGGACTTGGTTCACTTCGATCTCTCCTCGATTTTTCCGAAATCCTACAGAGCAGCGGCGACGTCGAAGCTCTCCGGCTTCTGCGCTTGGTGCGGATGCTCGGCGCCGGCGTAGACCTTCAGCTTGCGGAGCTGCTGGCGGCCGAGCTTGTTCTTGGGGAGCATGCCCCAGACGGCGTCCTCGACCATCTTCGTGGGCCGGCGCTGGCGCCGCTTGGCCGCCGACTCCGCCTTGATGCCACCCGGATACCGCGTGTGGTGGTAATAGATCTTCTGCTCTTCCTTGCGCCCGGTCAGCACCGCCTTCTCGGCGTTGATGACGATCACGAAGTCGCCCGTGTCGATGTGCGTGGCATAGGTGGGCTTGTGCTTGCCCGTCAGCAGGCGCGCCGCCAGCGAGGACAGCCGCCCCAGGGGAATCCCCGCGGCGTCCAGCACGTGCCACCGATGCTCGATTTCCGCGAGCTTCGGGCTATAGGTCTTCTTCAGCATCATTCTCTCCAGGTCAACTCTGGCTGGGAAAACTGCCCCGACGCGCCTTCGCGGCGCAAAGGACCCACATGGTAGGCCCTTGGGCAGGGGTTGTCAAGAGGATAGGCGAGCTACTTCCGTCGCGGGAAGAGACCGGCGACCGCCAGATCGAAGCCAGGAAGGATCGAGGACCGGACCCGGTCCCCCTCGCCACCCCGGCAGAACTCAGTATACCTCATGTCCGTACCCAGGACGTGAACAACGACCGTCCGGTCCCAGGGATCGACCAGCCAGTACTCGGGGACACCGGCATCCTGATAGGCCTGGAGCTTGACGGTCCGGTCCAGGCGGCGGGTGCGAGGAGAGAGGATCTCGACGAGGAGGTCCGGGACTCCTTCGTAGGCGCTCATCTCCCAGTTCGGCTCATTTCCATGACGGAAGAACATGACGTCGGGCTGCACCGGACTGGCGATGCCATGGGGAAGCTTGACCTCGAGGGGAGCGGTCAGGACGAGACCGAGGTCGTTCTCGCGGACGAGCTTCGACAGTTGGTAGGAAATCTCGGCCGACGAGAACTGATGTTCAGGCGCGGGCGGCGGCATGACGTAGAGAGCCCCTCGGATGACCTCATACCGGTTGCCGTCGTCGGGGAGGCGGAGGTAATCCTCGTACGTCCACTCCCCCTGAGCGGGCCATTGCGCTCCGTCATTCCCTTC
This sequence comes from uncultured Thermoanaerobaculia bacterium, assembly GCA_964245465.1. Taxonomy (GTDB): domain Bacteria; phylum Acidobacteriota; class Thermoanaerobaculia; order Multivoradales; family UBA5704; genus DATARR01. Next base: position 4,215 of record CAXTNS010000080.1, on the reverse strand, counting down.
GAGAAGCGTCCTTGGGATCGCCGGCTGGGCCATCGAATACCTCCTCGTGCCGATCTCAGGCTACGCGTCCCCCACGGGGGCGTCAACCTGCATCCCGGATGTCCAAAAAGCGTAATGGATCTTCCCGCCTGCCGCAACATCCCGTCCGCACGGAGGGTGAGGCGTGCCGGCGGCATCCGGGATACACTTGCCGCGATGGCCGAGACCACCACCGCCCCTCTCGACAAATCCGGGACCGCCATCCGCGACATGTTCGCGGGGGTGGCGCCCCGGTACGACCTGCTGAACCACCTGCTGTCCGCCAGCCTGGACGTGCTCTGGCGCAAGAAGGCGGCGGCTACCCTGGACCTCCCTCCGGGCGCCGAGGTGCTGGACCTCTGCTGCGGCACGGGCGATCAGGCCACGGCGCTCCGGCAGCGGGGGGCGCGCGTGGCGGCGGCCGACTTCTGCGTGCCCATGCTGGCCATCGCCCGGCACAAGTTCGAGAAGACCGCGGCTCCCCGTCCGGCGGCGCTCGCGGCCGACGCCCTGGCTCTCCCCTTCCCCGCCCAGCACTTCCGGGGCGCCACGGTCTCCTTCGGCCTGCGCAACGTCGCGGATCTGGACGCCGCCCTGCGCCAGCTCGCCGGGGTGCTGCGGCCGGGGGGCAAGCTGGTCGTCCTCGAATGCGCCATCCCGAAATGGCAGCCGCTCAAGGGGATCTACCTCTTCTATTTCCTGCGCCTGTTGCCGTGGATCGGCCGGCTGGTCTCTCCGAAGGGCTCCGCCTACACTTATCTGCCCAACTCGGTGCTCGGCTTCCCGCAGCGGCAGGAGTTCCTCGATCGCATGGCCGTTGCGGGATTCACCGGCCTTGCCTGGAAGGAGCTCTCCGGCGGCACCGTCTGCATCTATCAGGGGAGGCTCCCCGGATGACCCGCCTCCTCGACGGCCGTATTCTCGATGGAAAGGCGGCCGCGGCCGAGATCCGCGCCGAAGTGGCCGCGGGCGTGCGCGAGCTGGCCGCGGCCGGCGCCCGCCTGCCACAGCTCGTGGCCGTCCTGGTGGGCGAGGATCCGGCCTCTCAGGCCTATGTGGGGAGCAAGACACGGGGCTGCGCCGAGGTCGGCATGCTGAGCCAGACGCTCCGGCTGCCGGCCGGGACGTCTGAAACAGAGCTGCTGGCCGCGGTCGACCGCCTGAACGGCGACGACACCGTGGACGGCATTCTGGTCCAGCTCCCCCTGCCGTCCCAGATCACCGAGAAGCACATCCTCGACCGCATCTCGCCCGACAAGGACGTGGACGGCTTCCACCCGATCAGTGTCGGCCGCCTGTGGCTCGACGAGGAGGGCTTCACCCCGGCGACGCCCACGGGCATCGTCTCCCTGCTCAAGCGAAACGGCATCCCGCTCTCCGGCCAGCGCGCGGTCATCGTGGGCCGCAGCGCCATCGTGGGCAAGCCCATGGCCGGGCTGCTGCTGCGGGAGAGCTGCACGGTCACCGTCTGCCACTCCCGCACGCGGGACCTCCCCTTCGTGACCCGCGAGGCCGACATCCTCGTCGCCGCCATCGGCCGGCCCGGCATGATCGGCCCGGACCACGTGCGCGAAGGGGCCGTGGTGGTGGACGTGGGGATCAACCGCCTCGACGACGCGGCCGAGACGGAGCGCCTCTTCCCCGGCGACGAGGCCCGACGCCAGCAGGTCGCGAGCAAGGGCTACACCCTGGTGGGGGACGTGGACTTCACCCACGTGGTCCCCAAGGCGTCCGCCATCACCCCCGTGCCCGGCGGGGTCGGCCCGCTGACGGTGGCGATGGTCATCTCCAACACCTTGAAAGCCGCCCGGCGGCGGCAGGGGCTGCCGGTGACCTCATGAGCGCCCTCCGGGTCGGCCTGACGGGCGGTCTCGCCAGCGGCAAGTCGACCGTGGCCCGTTGGCTGCGGGAGGAAGGCTTCGAGGTGGTGGACGCCGACCGTCTCGTGGCGGAGCTCTACCAGCCGGGCGGCGCCGGAGCGGCGGCGGTGCGTGCCCTGTTCGGTCCCGAGATGCTGGACGAGCGCGGCGGCGTGGACCACCCCAAGGTCGCCGCCCGCGTGTTCCGCGATCCGGAGGCGCGCTTCGCCCTGGAAGCCGCCGTCCATCCCCTCGTGCGGCGCCGCTTCGAAGAGATCTCGGCCAAAGCCGAGGGGGTGATCGTCCTCGAAGCCACCCTGCTGGTCGAGGCCGGCTACGTCCCTGGATTCGATCTGGTCGTCACCGTCGAGGCCCCCTGCGAGTTGCGCCTCCAAAGAGCCGTCGCCCGCGGGATGGACGAAGCCGCCGCCCGCGCCCGCCTCCTGGCCCAGGGAGACGGCGAGGAGCGGCGCAAAGCCGCCCACCGGATCCTCGACAACTCCGGCGGCGTCGAGCACCTCCGCCGGCAGACGGACGAGCTGCTCGAGGAGCTCCGCCGGCTGGAGGCGGAACGGTAACCTCTCCTCAACTTGCTTCCTTCGCCGGTCTCCTGTAGAAATGCCGGGTTTTCCCGGCGGAAATGTCCTCAGGAGGTGCCGGTGGCGGAGCACGACAACGGGTATAAGCTGCTGTTCTCTTACCCAGGAATGGTGGAAGACCTGCTGCGGGGCTTCGTCCGTGAGGATTGGGTACGCGAGCTCGATTTCAAATCCCTGGAGAAGGTCGGTTCCGGGTACGTAAGTGAAGGCTTGAGAAACCGCGAGAGCGACGTCGTCTGGCGTCTGCGCTGGGGAGCGGGAGAACATTGGATCTACGTCTACATCCTCCTGGAGTTCCAATCCACGGTCGATCCTTTCATGGCCGTGCGGGTGATGACCTACGTGGGCCTGCTCTATCAAGACCTCATCCGCCAGCGGCTGATTCCCTCCGGGAAACTCCCTGCCGTTCTGCCCGTGGTTCTCTATAATGGGAACGCACCCTGGAGAGCCGCCCAGGACGTGGCGGAATTGGTGGAGGCGGTTCCAGGAGGGCTGGAGCGGTACCGGCCGCAACTTTGCTACTGCCTGCTGGACGAGGGGCGAATCGCTCTCTCGGAGCCTGAGTCGTTGCGGAACGTTGCGGCGGCTCTGTTCCGGCTGGAGAGGAGCCGGGAACCGGAGGACATTCAGAACGTCCTCTCGGCTTTGCTGAAATGGCTGGAAGGGCAGGACGGATTGCGGCGGGCCTTTGCCATCTGGCTGCTGCAGGTCCACCTCCCGGCCCACTTTCCCGGATTTGAGATACCTCAGGGCGTATACGATCTTCAGGAGGTCAAGTCCATGCTGGCCGAACGCGTCAAGGAATGGACCCAGGAATGGAAGCAGGAGGGGCGCCAAGAAGCACTCGAAGAGGTCCGTGGAGTCCTCCTCCACGAGTTGGAGAGATGTTTCGGCCCTCTTCCTGAGACAACACGGCGGCGCGTAGAGGAGCTCAACTCATTCCAGAGCCTCACTGCGCTGAGTTTGCGCATCAACTCGGCTCCTGACCTCGCCTCTCTGGGTCTCGTGGACGAGCCGGGCTAGAGACAGCCTTGCCCTCCCCCTTCGTCCTCGTCACCGGCAACGCCGGCAAGATCGCCGAGGCCCGGCTCGCCGTGGGCGCGGACCTGGAGGCCGTCGAGGTCGATCTCCCTGAGATCCAGTCGCTCGACTATCAGGAGGTTCTGCAGGCCAAGGCCGAGGAGGCCTGGCGACGGATCGGCCGGCCGCTCGTGGTCGAGGAGGCGGGACTCGACCTCGCCGCCCTGAACGACTTCCCCGGTCCTCTGGTTAAGTGGATGCTCCAGGCCGTGGGTGCCGAGGGGATCGCCCGGACGGCGGCGTCCCTGGAAGACGTCCGAGCCGCCGCGCGCTGCTTCCTTCTCTATAAGGACGGGGAGCGTGAGATCCTGGCGGAGGGGAGGACGGACGGCACTCTCGTCTTCCCCGGACGGGGCGCCCACGGCTTCGGGTGGGACCCGGTTTTCCTGCCCGACGGCTCCGCGTTGACCTTCGCCGAGCTCACCGGCTCCGAAAAAGGCGCGGTCAGCCATCGGGGGAAGGCGTGGAAGGCCCTCGCCGAGCTTCTGCGCCTCTAAAGGGGGTGGGGAATGCTCCATTCCCCGTTCCTCCTGGAACCAATGGGCGGGGAACGTCTCATTCCCCTTTTGAAACGGCCCATCGGAACCTGTCAAGCTCTTTGAGACAGGAGGTTGTTGATATTAGGGAAGTTCCTCCTGGGAAGGGGGGGCCTCCTTGGG
>CAXTNS010000079.1:10730-15494 GCA_964245465.1 uncultured Thermoanaerobaculia bacterium | reverse complement strand
GGAGCATTTCGATCTCCCGCGTGGGCAGGGGCCGGTCGCGAAAGAATTTGTGGAGCAGGAGGCCGGTCGCGGGGAGACGGTCGATGCCTCCCGCCCGCTGCCAGAGAAGGGGCGGGTGGCCGGCGTTGAAGCAGCGCAGGCGGCCGTCCGGCAGCAGGAGGCCGTAGACCAGAGTGGCGGTGGTGGCGGCTTCGAAGAAGTCGATGCCGGCGAGGACCTCGCGGGACACTCTTTCGGGGTCGATCCCCCGGCGGCGGGCGGCGTCGAGGGTAGAGCGCAGCATGCCCGCGTACATGGCCGCGCTGACGCCATGGCCCACGACGTCGCTCACGGCCACCACCAGACCGCCATCCACAGCCTGGGCCAGGTAGAAGTCGCCTCCCAGGGCGTCGCAGGAGAGGAGCCGCCCCTCGATGCGCCAGCCCTCGCCGGTCACGGTGTCGCGCGGCAGGAGGCTGTACTGGAAGAGGCGGGCCTTCTCGAGGTCGTCGGCCAGGGTCTGGGCGAAGCGCTCCTTGGCGAAGCGCTCGCGCTGGAGGCGCAGGCAGCGCTCGACGAGGGCGAGCAGGACCCGGCGGTCGAAAGGCTTGAAGAGGAAGTAGAAGGCCCCCTCTTCGAGCGAGCGGAAGAGCTTCTCGTCCGGCTCGGACATGGAGCCCGTGATCAGGATCACGTCCGTCTGCGGCCGTCGGGCGCGGATGGTCTGGCAGAGGGTGTAGCCGTCGCCGTCCTTCAGGCGCACGTCCACCAGGGCGAGGGCGAAGTCCTTCTTCTCCAGCCGCTTCATGGCCTCGCCGGCGCCGTCGGCCAGGTCCACGGGATAGGCCGGCGCCAGGATGCGCTCCAGGACACGCCGCAGGCCTGGATCGTCGTCCACGACAAGAATGGGCTGGTGGCGGTTCAACACGGCCTCCCCTCGTCCCCATCCTCACCGGCCAGTCGCAGGTCGACGGTGGCGCGGGTGCCTTCGCCCGGCGCGCTCTCGATCTCCAGGTTGCCGCAGTTCTGCCAGGCGAGCGAGCGGCAGATGGCGAGACCCAGGCCCACGCCGCCGTGCTTGGTGGAGAAGAACGGCTCCTGCACCTTGTCCAGCAACTCGGGGGGGATGCCCGGGCCGTCGTCGGCCACAGCCAGCACGGCGCCCTCCCCTTCCAGCCGGGTCGAGATCACGAGGCGGCTCCCCTTCTCCCCCATGGCTTCGAGCGCGTTGTTTACCAGGTTCAGCACGATGTGCTGGAGGTCGTTGCGCGAGAAGCGCACGGGCGGCAGCTTTTCCGCCAAGTCGAGCATGGTCTCGATGCCCCGCCGGGCGGCCTGACCCTGGAAGAACGGCAGGGTTTCGCGCACGACCTGGTTGGCGTCCACGGGTCCATCGCCCGAGCGCCCGGCGCCGGCCACGCGCAGCATGTTGGAGAAGATGCGCTTGCACAGGCGGGCCTTTTCGATCACCACTTCGAGGTCCCGGCCGAGCCCATCAGGATCGGCTACGCCCTGGCGCACGTCTTCCAGGATCTGCTGGGCGAGCGGCAGGATGGTGCCCACGGCATTGTTGACGTCGTGGGCCACGGCGCTCGCGAGGGTCACCAGGGTGGCCTTGGTTTCCGCCTGAATGGCCTGCTGCTCGAGCGACATGTTGAGCCGGGCGTTGCGGATGGACACGGCCGCGGCGGGCAGGAAGCGTTCCACCACGGTCATGTCCCAGCGGTCGAACGACCGCCGCTTCCAGGCGGCGATCTTGAGCAGGCCCAGGAACTCGCCGCCGAAGAAGAGGGGCGCGCACAGGAGGCTCGCGGGCGCTGGGATGCCCACGCCGCGGTGGTAGTCCAGCACGTTCCAGAACGGGTCGCCGCAGGCATCGCCCACGAGGCGGCGGATGCCCGGCTCTTCGCCGAGTCCACCCACCAGCTCGGCCGCGGCCGGGATCTCGTGCCCCACGAAGGCGCTCTTGCCCTTGGTCCACACCATTTTCTCGGCTTCGATACGGAACGCCGATTTTTCCCGGTCGAAGGTCAGGAAGGCCGAGGAGTGGTCGTAGTCCACGAGTTGGTGAAGCCCGTCGAGGATCTGGTAGGCGAGGTCACGTGGGCGCAGCTCGGAGACGATCTTGCCCCGGATGCGGTCGAGCACGCGGGCGAGCCGCTGCTCTTCGCGGTCTTCCAGCTCTTCGGCCAGCACGCCGCACAGGCGGTCCAGGGTGCGCCGGGCGGATTGCCCGAAGTCGCGCTCGCGCCGGGCCGCGCCCACGACCGCTACCTGCCGGCCGTGCACAGTAACTCGGGCCAGCACCACGGTCCGGGCCAGGGAGGGGCGCTGGTCGCGCAGGAACGAGAGGGAGCGCGGGAGATCGAACAGGCCGGGATCGCCCCGCAGTACCTGCACCTCGCCGCCCTCGCCCAGCAGCCAGGCGCACTCGGCTCCCACCCGGTGGCGCACGGCGTCCACGAAATGACCGTAGAGCTTACGCACGGCCCCGATGCCCTGGAGGTTGCCTTCCAGGACCTGGGCGAACAGCTCGGGCGGGGCTTTGCGGAAGTCGATCATAGACGAAGGCCTCGTGAACGGGGCGGAAGAGAATAGCATAATCGGACCCTCCACCCTGGCCCGTAGGCGCCAACTTCCAGTGGAGTCAAGGACACCAGGGACCTCAAGGACAGGTAACGCGTTATTCACTGAGCGTCCTTGCTGTCCTTGGTGTCTTTGCTGTCCTTGACTCCACTGCGCGATAAGCTCTCCGCAATGGGTCACATCATCGTCTGCGGCATGGGAGACGTGGGCTACCGGGTGGTGGAGCTTCTCCGTCGCATGGGCGAGAGCGTGGTGGTGATCACCCAGGAGGTCTACGACGACCGACGGCGGATGGCGGAGGCGTTCGGGGTGCGGATGATCCTCGGCGACGCTCGCGACGACCGCCGGCTCCATGAGGCCGGCCTCGCTTCCGCCAAGGCCGTGATCGCCGCGACGGGCCAGGATCTGGTCAACCTGGAGGTGGCCCTGGACTCCCGGCGCGTCCGGCCGGAGATCCCCGTGGTGATCCGGCTGTTCGACCAGGAGCTCGCCCGCCAGCTCGAAAGCTCGTTCGCGATTCACCGGGCGCTTGGCATGTCCGCCCTGGCGGCGCCCAGCTACACGGCCGCGGCCCTGGGGGAGGCCATGCTCGCAAGCCTCTCCGTGGGCGGTGTGCCCTGGGTAGCAGGGCGGCAGAGCGTCGCGGATGGAGGTCCCCTGGCCTTGTGCCCCGATGTCGGGGGCGTGGCCCGGCGCCTGCGGATGACCGTGCTGGCCCGGGAGCGTCCTGATGGGGATTGCGGGGTCCTGCCGGCTGGCGAGACACCGCTCCAGCCGGGCGACCGGCTCACGCTGCTGGGTCTCAAGGAGGACTGGGACGCCGTCTTCAGCCTTCCCGAGTCGCCGGTCCAGGCTCAGCGCAAGCCTTCTCTGCGCGAGCGGCTGATGCACGCGCTGCGGCGCGGGGCCGCCATCTGGCTCGAAGAACCGCTGACGCTTCGGATCCTTTTCGTGGCCCTCTGCGTGCTGATCCCGGCGATCGTGCTCGTCTTCCACTTGGGATTCGGCCTCACGCTCGCGGACGCGCTGTTCTTTACCATCATCACCCTGCATGGGGAGATTGGCCTCACCGACACCGGCCCCGGAATCAAGATGTACGAGATCCTGCTGATGGTGCTCGGCTCAATCACCCTGGCCACGATCTACTCCATGATTACGGACTACCTCGTGGGCTCGCGGCTACGCAAGCTCCTGAGCGGCCGGGCCCTCCCCAGGTCCGGACACGTCGTGGTGGTGGGCATGGGGAACATCGGTTTCCGCGTGGTGGACGAGCTGGCGGCCTTAGGCGTGCCGGCCGTGGCGGTCGACGCGGATGACAACGGTCCCTTCCTGGCCACCGTGCGCGCCAAGGCCTCGCTAGTGGTGGGCGACGCGCGTCTCGACGACACTCTCCAGCGGGCGGGGCTCCCCCACGCCCGGTCCGTGGTCGCCGTCACCGATGACGACTCCGTGAACCTGGGGATCGGCATGGCGGCCAAGCGGATGAACCCGAAGGTCCGCACGGTCGTGCGCCTGTTCGACGCGGAGTTGGCCCGCAAGGTCGAGAGCTCCCTCGGCATCGACGCCGCCCTCGGCTCTTCGCGCATCGCGGCGCCCACCTTCGTGGCCGCCGCCCTGTTCCGGGACGTGGCCAAAGCCTTCATCGTGCGCGACCACCTGTTCGTCCTCACCACGCGCGAGGAGCACGGAGCCCACGTCCTCCTGAGGGACGGCAGCCTGGCCGTCCTGTGGCGCAAGGGGGCGCCCGCCGGGTCCGTGAAGGCTCAAACCGCGCCGAGCCAGTGATAGCCGCCGTCTTCCCAATAGCCGCCCGGCCGCTCGGCGGTGAAGGTCATCTTCGTCAGGTACTTGGTCAGCTTGTAGCCGAGCTTGATCGGCGAGTAGAGGCGCAGGGGCGCGCCGTGCTTCACCGTCAGGTCGCGGTCGTTGAAGGCGTAGGCGAGGATGGTCTGAGGGTGCGTGGCGCTCGTCAGGTCCCAGCCGTTGTAGTAGCCGCTGTCGAAGGTGTCGAAGCGCAGGTACCGGGTCGCGTCCGTGGGCTCGGCGAGGGCCATCACCGAGGAGACGGGCACGCCCGTCCAGGTGCCGATGGCGGACCAGCCTTCCACGCAGTGGTGCTTCACGGTGTAGGTCACCCGGGGCAGGGCCTTGAGCATCTCCAGCGTGAGCCGCGTGGGTTTGCGGACGAGGCCGCCCACT
>CAXTNS010000079.1:3199-10720 GCA_964245465.1 uncultured Thermoanaerobaculia bacterium | reverse complement strand
GAGGAACCGGCGGCTGCGGGCGGCGGCGGAAGTAGCCCGGGAAATCGCGGTCCGGGGGGCGGGCGGAGACCGGATATTGGGGTGCCAGGCGGTGCGACGTGAGCCCCTCCCCCACCACGTCGTTGAGACGCGAGGCGCCGCGCAGGAGGGGCTGGAAGGGGCCGCCCTGCCAGCCGCAGGCCGTGGCGAGGGAAGCGGCGCCTGCTGTCAATCCCAGGCGCAGGAGGTCTCGGCGAGAGAATGGATGGTCAGTCATGGCTCGGGAACCTCCCCCGGTACCAGCCGGTGATCATGGCCCGCAGCGAGGCGGGATCCACCAGGAAGACCAGGGCGACGTGGACGAGAGTGAAGGCGACGAAGATCCAGACGGCCCAGAAGTGCCAGTACCGGGCGAGCTCATAGCCGCCGAACATCGCCGTCAGCCAACTGAGCTGGACCGGTTTGTAGACGGCGAAGCCCGTGAGCACCGAGAGCGCCCCGAGGAGGACGATGAACGTGTAGGCCGCCTTCTGGAGGGCGTTGTGCTTGCCCTGCGGCGGGTGCTCCTTGCGCAGCCGCAGATAGTAGAGCTGCATCTGCCAGGCCCGGGGAATGTCGCGGGGCCGGAACACCAGAGACCGCCACTCGCCCGAGAACGCCAGATAGAGCAGATAGGCGAGGCCGGTGAGAACGAATGGCCAGGCGAGCGCGAAGTGCCAGTTGAGCCCGCCCGCGAGCCAGCCGCCGAGCCGCGCCCAATTGGGGAAGTACTTCCCGTCCCAATGGTTCAGGTAGTAGGGTCCACCCCGCAGGCCGAAGTGCGGGAAGGCGTGGTAGATCTGGAGCCCGCTGGCGATCATGCCCACGAGCAGCACGGCGTTGGCCCAATGGGCGAAGCGGACGAGCCCGTGGTAGCGCTTGACGAGCGGCTGGCGCGCCGGGGTGTCAGCGGGAGGCGAAGCCGGTGGTTCCGGAGACGGTTCGGACTCGGCCAGCTTGGAAGGGACGGTCTCGGCCTCGGGCCCTTCCTCGTCGGGCGGCATCGGTGACGGTTCTTGCGTTTCGGGCATCCTGGCTCCTAATGAGTTCCTAACCTTGGGCTCGCGGCATCGTCTAAAGATACGCGCGGCGGTCCCGTTCAGACTCTTGGATGCCGGGCAAAGCCTGAGGTTTCGCCGAAACCTGCACCCGGGGCTGCCGTACTTCTGTCAGCAACGCCCACGAGGAGCCCTGTTCATGAAGAAAATCCTGTTGATCCTGATCGGTCTCTGTCTGCTCGTACCCGTCCTTGCCGGCGCGCAGCAGGCCTCTACGCGCCCCGTCTATCAGAAGCTCAAACCCTGCAAAGTCGAGAGGATCGAGGAGGAAGTCCTCTGCGGCACGATGCCGGTCTGGGAGAACCGGACGACGAAGAGCGGCCGCAAGATCGACCTCTACATGGTCGTCCTGCCCGCTCTGAGCCCCACTCCGGTGCCGGACCCGGTCTTCTACCTCAGCGGCGGTCCTGGCTACGGCTCCGCGGGAGCGGCGGCGGGCCTGGCGCAGTACTTGGCCGAGGTCCGCAAGCAGCGCGACATCGTGCTGGTCGACCAGCGGGGCATCGGCAAGTCCCATCCGCTCTACTGCGGCCTGCCCGGCGGCGAAAACGATCTCCAGAGCTACATGAGGACCCTGTTCCCCATGGACGTCCTGCGCGCCTGTCTGCCAAAGCTCGCGGCCGAGGCCGACCTCACCCAGTACACCACCCCGGTCGCCATGGACGACCTGGACGACGTGCGGGCGTGGCTTGGCTACGAGCGGATCAATCTCTTCGGCGGCTCCTACGGTACCCGGGCGGCCCAGGCCTACATGCGGCAGCACCCGGACCGCGTGCGCAGCGCGCTCCTCTCCGGGGTCATCGTCATGGACGCCAAGATGCCGTTCTACCACGCCCGTAAGGCCCAGGAAGCGATCGAGAAGCTGTTCGACGACTGCGCCGCCGAAGAGAGTTGCCGCGCGGCCTTCCCCGATCTACGGGGCGACCTCAAGAAGGTCATCGCCCGGCTGAAGCAGGGGCCGGTCCAGCAGACGATCAAGGATCCGAAGACGGGCAAGCCGGTCGAGCTGTCGATCCCGCTCGGCGCCTTCACCACGACCCTGCGTTCCATGCAGTACAGCCCCTTCCTCTCGGTGCGCATCCCGCTGTACATCCACAGGGCGGCCCAGGGGGATTTCGGCCCGATGATGCGGATGACCATAGAGGACCGCACGGACCCGCACTGGAACATTGGGGCCTACCTCTCGATCACCTGCGCCGAGGACGTGGCCCGCATCGATCCCAGGGAGGTCCCGGCCATCATCGCCGACACCTATCAGGGAGACGACCGCATCCGTGACCAGATCGAGGCGTGCTCGTTCTGGCCGAAGGCCCAGGTGCCAGAGGACTTCTTCAAGCCGGTCGAGTCCGTGATTCCGACGCTGCTCCTCACCGGCTGGTTCGACCCGGCGACGCCGCCCGAGTGGGCCGTCGAGGTCCAGCGGCACCTCCCGAACAGCCTCAACGTGGTGGTCCGTGACGGCGCCCATGGCACCGGCGGGCTCTCGCACGGCGAGTGCAACAGCAAGCTCGTGAACGATTTCATCGCCAACGGGACGCCGTTCGGACTGGATACGGCTTGCGTGAAGGAGATGAAGCGGCCGGCGTTTCTTCTGAAGGATGAGCCGATGCCGGGGGGTTAAAGCGAGATTGGACGGATCCAACCGATTGGACGGATCACGCAGGGCCACAGCCTGCCAGAATACCGGGGACAATGATCCACCGCCTCTGCTTTGCGCTCGCCCTCCTGGCGATTCCGACCTCCGCCTTCGCGAACCGTATCCGCCTTTTGGAGACGGACCGCGAGGCCACCAAGGCGCGGGTGGAGATGGTGCTTGAGGCAAAGACGGAAATCCTAACCTCGGCGTTCATCTTCGGCAACGATCCGTTCACGCTGACCAGCCTCTCTCTGCTGCGGGACGCCGCCCGCCGGGGGCTCACGGTCCGGGTGATCGTGGACGCCCAGTGGAACAAGATTCCCCGCGCCGTTCAGGCCCACCTGCTCGCGGAGGGGATCGAGATCCGCGAGTACCATCCCTTCCGCTTCGACCGGCTGCACTGGGTCACCCGGCGGATGCACGACAAGATGGCGGTGGTGGACGGCCGCGTGCTCCTGGCCGGCGGCCGGAACGTCGAGAGCACCTACTTCGGGTTCGGACGCCAGATCAAGCGGCGCAATTACATCGACCTCGACCTCCAGGTGGAAGGCGACATCGCCGGAGAGGCCCGCAGCTATTTCCTCAGGCTGTGGTCGAGCCGCGAGGTGCGGCCCGTTGAGGCCCAAGCGGCGCCGGCCCAGATCCTGGAGGCCTCCCGTGTCCTGGACCAATACAAAGCCTGGCTCGACGAGCGGATCGAAGAGGCACGGAACGATCTGGACCGGTCTCCCCCGCAGCTCGTGGAGGTCGGCCCCGTGCGCTTCCTCCACGATCCCGTGGGCAAGAAGAAGAGAGGGGACCAGGGTGTCGGGCACGACCTGCGGGCCTTGCTGGACGGCGCCCGGGAGTCCGTGACCATCGAGTCCCCCTACCTCGTCCCCTCCAAGGCGTTCCAGGAGAGCCTGCGGCGGGCGCTCGCGCGGGGCGTGCGCGTGCGGATCCTCACCAATTCGCTTGGGACCACCGACAACCTGTGGGCGCAGGCCGGCTACGTGGGGCACAAGAAGGACCTCGTACGGCAGGGCGTCGAGCTGTGGGAGTACGGCGGCCCGGAGTGCCTGCATGCCAAGGCCGGGGTGTTCGACGGCGAGGCGGGAGTCGTGGGCTCCTACAACCTCGATCCCCGATCCGAGCGGCTGAACACCGAGCTGGCCCTGGTCTTTCAGGACCCCCGTCTCGCCGAGGAGATGAGGGGCACCCTGGACGAGCACCTGGAGCGGTCGGTGCGGATCGACGGGCGGGGCTTCCCCGAGGGGGCGGACGAGCCCTACCCCGGCCTTCCCCGGAGCAAGGTGAGGAAGCTGTGGCTCTTCCGCCTGATCGCGCCTTTGATCAAGAGCCAGATCTGATTATTCTTTGATTATTCGTTCCTCAGCGCCTCCAGCGGATCGACTTCCAACGCCCGCCGGGCCGGCAGGTAGCTCGCGAGCGCCGCGATGGCGGCGAGCACGGCCGAGATGCCGGCGAAGCTCAGGGGGTCCGTGGGGCTGGTGTTGTAGAGCATGGTTGCCACCACCCGCGTGGCCCCGAACGAGAACAGCAGGCCGAAGCCGATGCCGATTGCGGCCAGGACCATCCCCTGCCGGAGGACGAGCCCCACCACATCGCCGTTCTGGGCACCCAGGGCCACCCGCACGCCGATCTCCCGCACCCGCTGAGTCACCGAGTAGGAGAGCACTCCGTAAAGCCCGATGGCGGCCAGGAACAGGGCGATGGCGCCGAACACCGAGAACATGCCGCCGAAGAAACGGAACTCCCAGAAACCCAGTTGGCGGACCTGCTCCATGGTGTAGACGTCGAACACCGGTATGCCGGGATCTGAATCCCGGATCGCCTTGCGCACCCCAGCCACCACCTCCAGGGGGTTGCCCCGGGTGCGGATCGTCAGCCCCGTGTTGCGCGACGGCTCATAGGCGTAGGAGACATAAGCGCTGGGCGTAGGCTCGTCGTCGTTGTCAATGTCCTCATTCTTGATGTCGGGAGTGACGCCGATCACGGTGATCCAATCCGTATCCTCTTCGTCGGGCAGCCGGAACCGCCGTCCCACCGGGTCTCCGCCACCGAACATTTTCTTCACGAACGTCTGATTGACCACGGCCACCTTGGACACCGCGAAGCCTTCCTGGTCCGTGAAGCTCCTGCCGGCGGCGAGAGGCACCGCGACGGTCTGGAAGAAATGCGGCGTCACCCCCGCGTAGAAGGTGTTGGGCTCCTCGCCGCGGGGAAAATCCTTGCCATCGATCAGGAGCCGTCCCCCACCACCGCCGCCGCTCAAGGGGATGTTGTTCGACGCCGACGCCGCCTCCACTCCGGGCACGGCCTCCACCCGCCGCACCACGTCCTCGACGCGCCGGGTCATGTCCTCGTCCTTCTCGTAACGGCCCTGCGGCATGTAAAAACGCATCGTCATGATGTGCGAGCCGTCGAACCCGCCGTCCGCCTTCTGGAGCTTGAGGAAGCTGCGCACGAAGAGCGAGGCGCTGATCAGCAGCATGAGCGAGAACGCCACCTGGACGATCACCAAGCCGCTGCGCAGCCGGTTGCGCCGCAGGCTGCCCCCGGCGCCGCGGCCGCCCTCCTTCAACGTCTCGTGAAGGTCGGTCTTCAGCGCCTGGAGGGCCGGCGCCAGACCGAAAAGGAGACCGGTCAGGACGGCCAACCCCAGGGTGAACAGCAGCACCGGGCCGTCGATGGTGAACTCCACCCAGTAAGGCGGCTGGTTCTCGGCCGGGATCGACAGCTCGATCCAGCGGATGCCCCAAATGGCGAAGACCACACCCAGGGCACCTCCGGCCAAACCGATCAGCACGCTCTCCGTGAGGAGTTGGCGCAGCAGGCGCAGCCGCCCGGCGCCGAACGCCGCGCGCACGGCCACCTCCCGCTGCCGCACCGTGGCCCGGGCCAGCAGCAGGTTGGCCACGTTGGAGCAGGCGATGAGCAGCACACAGAGGACCGCGCCCATCATGGTGAGCACGATCAGCCGCAGGTTGGGGCCGGCGAACTCCTCGCGCAGGGACACGACGTTGCCCGACCACCCCGTGTGCGTGTCCGGAAATTGCTTCGCGATCCTCTGGACGATGCTGGCCACCTCGGCCCGCCCCTGCTCGACCGTCACGCCGGGCTTCAGCCGGGCGAGCACCGCCAGGTTCCTGTCCGCGCGCTGGTCTCCATGCGCGATGGGCGTCAGCAGCACCCAGGCGAGCTCCCGCTCGGGGTACTTGAAGCGCGGCGGCATCACCCCGACCACCGTGTGGCGAGACCCGAGCTGGGTGGCGATGGTCTTGCCGACGATGGCCGGATCGCCGTTGAAGCGGCGGGTCCACAGGTCATGGCTCAGCAGCACGGCGCCCGGGGCCCCGGGCCGGTCCTCCTCCTCCCGGAAGTGGCGTCCAAGGATCGGCCGGATGCCGAGCAGCGGGAACAGGCTCGCCGAGACCGCCGCTCCCTGGACGCGCTCCGGCTCCTCCGCCCCCGAGAACGTCAGGCTGCGCCCCGTCTGGGCGGCGATCTGCGAGAAGGCCGTGCTCTGCTCGCGCAGATCCTGGTAATCGGGATAGGAAAAGCCCGCCTGATCGATGTCGTTCTTCACCTGCGTCTCCCGCACGGACACGATGCGGTCCGGGTCCGCGTACGGGAACGGGCGGAGCAGCATGGCGTTGACCACGCTGAAGATCGTGGTATTGGCGCCGATGCCGATGGCGATGCACAGCACGGCCACGATGGCGAAGCCCGGGCTCTTGACGAGCGTGCGGGCGGCGAAGCGGAGGTCCTGGAGCAGGCTGTCCATGGGCAGTAGGGTCCCCTGGAAATTGAGGCGTTCAGGAGTCCCTACGCTTGGGAGGGCGGTTGTGTTTCACCTCCCCCTGGGACCGCTGGCATCCCTGCCGGCCCACTGACCCCGTTTTGTCTCCCCAGTCAACGCCGCAGAGAATTTACGGCGCGTTGGAAGATTCCCTAGAGCGCCGTCTTTTTCTCCAAGCCGTTATCCCGGGAGACAGGACGTTGGGAGATTTTCCAGAGCGTTGTCTCGGGATCTACGACGATGCCGGCAGTCCCAGGGATGACACTTGACCGGCCTTCTGCCTCCGTTTATCGTTCTTCAATGACCCTTGACATGGCCCGAACGCCATCCATAAAGTCCAATCCTCCCCAAGCCCGTCGCCTCTATGTGTACCTCCTGGTGGTCTGGGCTCTTCTTGCACTGGCGGTCGGCCTTCCCTGGATGGCTTTCACCAACTACCATGCTCTCATTGACCTGGTGTTAGCAGCCTTTTTCCCCCTTTTCGCAGGCGTATTTGGCGGTCTGCTCCTCGCTATTAGAACCTATGCTCTAGCCAGGAGCTCCCACTTCCTTCTGATCCAAATTTGCGCGGGTCTCGCAGCCTGGATCGCAGTAGCTGTCTGTGGCTTCTACACTCTGGAGCTGATCTATTTTATAAATGAGTACATGTATTTTAATTTTGGTTAGGATCTCCCTGGTGCCTTTCTTCGCCCTTTTCGAGGCTGGCTGGCGGGGACGCCGGTAGTCTCAGAAGGCCCTTGACCTCATCCCGCCTGCCGTTTATCGTTCTCTCAATGCCTCTCAACGAAGCGGCGGGTGCTCCCCGGGGGAGCGGTCCGTCCATTCCGCTCGGTCCCTTCCGACTCGACCGGTGCATTGGCCGGGGTGGGATGGCCGAGGTGTGGAACGGCGTGCACGCTTCCCAGGGAGTGCCCGTGGCCGTCAAGGTGATGACGGGCGAGCGGTCGCGGGAGGCGTCATTCCGGGAAGCGTTCCGTAACGAGGTGCAGGCGGTGGCAAGCCTGGAC
>CAXTNS010000079.1:2557-3189 GCA_964245465.1 uncultured Thermoanaerobaculia bacterium | reverse complement strand
AGCCTGGACCACCCCGGAATCGTGATCGTCTGCGACCATGGGGAGATCGCCCCCGAGGCGGAAGAGGCCTCGCGGGGACTGCTGTCCCTCGGCAGCCCCTCGCTCGCCATGGAGCTCGCCGACGGCGGCACCCTGGGGGGCCTCATCGCGGCGGGCATGGCCTGGAGCGAGATCCGGCAGGTGCTGCTGGACCTGCTGGACGCGCTCGCCCACGCCCATGCCCGGGGCGTGGTCCACCGCGATCTCAAGCCGAACAACATCCTCGTCTTCCGGAAGGGGGAGGGCCCGCCGCGGCTCAAGCTCGCGGATTTCGGCCTTGCCCAGGCCGTCGAGATTCAGACCCGCAGCGATTCGACCGAGGTGATCTGCGGCCCGCCCACCTACATGGCCCCCGAGCAGCTCGAGGGAGAGCCGACCGGCCCGGCCGCCGACATCTACGCGCTCGCCGCGGTGTCCTTCGAGGTGCTCTCGGGGCGCAAGGCCGTGATCGGCCGCTCGCCGGTGGAGATCGCCCACCGCGTGGTGGCCGAGCCTCCTCCCGACCTGCGCTCCGCCTGGCCCGGCGCGCCCGAGCCCGCGGCCGTGGTGCTGACGCGGGGGATGGCTCGAATGCCCGGGGAGCGCCCCCCGTC
>CAXTNS010000079.1:0-2547 GCA_964245465.1 uncultured Thermoanaerobaculia bacterium | reverse complement strand
GGGTCGTGTGCTCCGGGGAGGGGGACGAGCCCACGCCGCAGGCCATCAGCTTCGATGGATTGTGGCTGTCGGAGCCGCGAGAGGCCGGAGAGGAGTCTCCGGACGCCGAGCCCCCGGCCCGCCGGCGCTCCCCTCCCCTGCCGGCCACATGGGAGCACCCCGCGCCGCCCAAGCCGTCGCTCAAGCTGATCGGGGCCGGGCAGGGCCTCTACGGCTTGCGCTCGATCTCCCTGCTCCGCCGGCGGACGGAGCGGGACGCCCTGTGGCGGGAGCTCGCGCAGGTGCATCACCTGGGGGAGGCGCGTCTCGTGGTGCTGCGGGGCGTGGCCGGCACGGGCAAGACGCACCTCGCGGAGTGGATCGCCGAGCGGGCGCACGAGGTGGGGGGTGCCACCGTGCTGCGCGCCTACCACGGCCCCAATCCCACGGCCGACGACGGGCTCCCCCGCATGATGGCCCGCCACCTGCGCTGCGTGGGCCTGACGCGGACGGAGGTGCTGGAGCGCACGGAGATCCTGCTACGCGGCCGGAAGGTGGCCGATCCCGCGGAGTGGAAGGCCCTGACGGACCTCATGATCCCCGGCGGCTCGCGGCAGACGGCCCAGGAGCGCTTCGCCCTGCTCGAGCGCCACCTCCGGCGTCTCACCCGCCAGCGCCCGGTGGTGATACTGCTGGATGACGCGCAGTGGGGCGCCGAGTCCCTCGAGTTCGCCCGCTACCTCATGGAGCTGCGGCAGGAAGAGGACCCGCTCGCCGTCTTGCTCCTCCTGACCGTGCGGGATGAGGCCCTGGCCGAGCGCCCTGAAAGCGCCGAGGCCGAGGCGCTCCGGGCTCTCGTGGCCCTGCCCGGCTCGTCCGCTCTCGAAGTGCCGCCCCTCCCGTCCGAAGACCGGGCGCGCCTCACCCGCGAGGTGCTGGGGCTTTCGGACGACCTCGCCGCGGCCGTAGACGCCCGCACGGCGGGCAATCCCCTGTTCGCCGTGCAACTCGTGGGCGACTGGGTGCAGCGCGGCGTCATCGAGGTGGGCGAGACCGGTTTTGCGTTGCGGCCCGGTGCCGAGGCGGCCATTCCGGACGACCTCCACGAGGTGTGGTCGGGCCGCGTGGCCCGCCTGCTCGAAGGCCAGCCGCCGGGCGCCGGCGCGGCCTTGGAGATCGCCGCCACCCTGAGCCCTTTCGTGGACCGCCGGGAGTGGGCCGCTGCCTGCGAGGCCGCGGGGGTCTCCATCCCGCCCGAGTTGCTGGAGGCCCTGGTGACGAGCCGCCTCGCGCTGCGTACGGAGGAGGGCTGGTCCTTCGTCCACGCCATGCTGCGCGAGAGCGTGGAGCGCAGGGCTCGCGAGGCCGGGCGCTTCGCGGCACACAACTACGCGTGCGCCGCCATGCTCATGCCACGGGCCAAGGCCGGGGAGCGCGGCATGGCGGAGCGGCTCGGCCACCATCTGCTGCTCGCCGGGGAACGGGAGGCCGCTCTCGCGCCGCTCCTGGAAGGCGCCCGCGAGCGCCGGGGGCTGAGCGACTACCCGGCCGCCCAGGCCCTGCTCGCCGAGCGCGAGGAGATCCTGCGGGCGCTCAACGTCCCCTTCGGCGACCCGCGCTGGGGCGAGGGCTGGGTGGTGCGCGCCCGCATCCACCTGCACCAGGGCCGGCTGGAGGAGGTCTTCCGCTGGGCCGAGCCGGCCGTGGGAGATAACGTCGAAGGCTGGATCCCCATCCGTTCCGAGGCCCTGCGCCTCCTCGGAGACGCCGCCCGCCGGCAGGGGGACCTCGACCACGCCGCCGACCTCTATCAGCTCTGCATCGGCCTGCCGGATGATTTCCGCAATAATCCTCACAGCAGCGCCGCCAGCCTCTGGGGCCTGGGCGACGTGGCTCGCCAGCGCGGCCGGCTGGAGGAGGCCCGGACCTTCTTCAATCGCTCGCTCGGTCTTTACAGAGAAATCGGAGACGAGCACGGCGTAGCGGACCACGGCATCGCCGCCGCCGACCTCGCCCGGCAGCGCCGCGAGCTCACCCGGGCGAACGACCTCTATCGCCTGACGTGCGCTCAGTTCGAAGCTCTCGGCAACCGCTACGGCGTGTCGCGCAGCCTGAACGGGATCGGCGACGTGGCCCGTCTCCAGGGCGATTTCGGCCGGGCCTCTGGAAATTACCGGCGCGCCCTCACCATCCTCGATGGGTTACGTTCCGCGGATGGCATCTTCCCCCGTCTCAACCTCGCCCTGATCGATCTCGCCGAGCAGCGCTTCTCCATCGCCGAGAATACTCTGGGAGAAATTCGCGAGCGCCTGGAAGAGCTGGGCTGGGGCGGTCTCCTCTCCTGCGTCCACGCCTGCCTCCTGGTCTGCAGCGCCCAGGCGAGGGATTGGGGGATCTGGGACGACCATCTCGATCTCGGCACCGCCGCCCTGAAGACGAGCGGCCTCCTCGATCCCGACGTGGCCTGGGCCGCCGAGCTCGCCGGCCGCCTCACCGAATGGGCCGGCCAGACGGCGCGGGCGCGGGAGGTCTACGAGCTGGCGCTGGCGCAGTGGCGGGGGTTGGGGG
>CAXTNS010000078.1:10714-15541 GCA_964245465.1 uncultured Thermoanaerobaculia bacterium | reverse complement strand
GACTTGAGCAAGCTGGCGGGGGAGGTGCGGGAGCCGCGGCGGACGCTGCCGCGGGCGCTGGGGATGGGCGTGACCCTGGTGACTCTCCTCTATATCGCGGTGAGCGCCGTGTTCCTCTATCTCGTGCCCCTCGGGGGAGCGGCATCGAACGAGGCTTTCGCGGCCGAGGCGGGAACGGCCCTGTTCGGCCCGCGGGGAGGGCAGGTGCTGTCGGGCATCGTGGCGCTCTCGGTGCTGGGCAGCCTGTTCGCCTTCATGACGGCGGCTCCCCGGGTTTACTACGCCATGGCGCGGGAGGGCGTGATGCCGGCCCTGGTGGCCCGGGTCGATCCGCGGACGGGAGCGCCCGCGGGGGCCGTGGCCGTTCAGGCGGGGCTCGCCCTGGTGCTGGTGGCCCTGGGGACGTTCGACGCGATCGTGGCCTATTTCATTTTCATCACCGTGGCCTTTCTGGGGCTGACCGTCGTGGGGCTCTTCCGTCTCCGCCGGCGCTCGAAGCCCGAGGGATACGCGACGCCTCTCTATCCCCTGACCCCGGTATCGTTTCTCGTGAGCATCGCGCTGGTCCTGGTGCTGCTCGGCGCGGGGCGGCCCCGCGAAGCCGCGCTCGGGACGGCGGTCGTCGCGCTGGGATTGCCCGCGTACGCCCTTTTCCGGAGAAGATACCCTGAGGGAAGGAGGTCCCCGTGACGGCAAGAGAGGTCGCGATGACCAGCAGTGCCAATTCCATGGTGCTCCGGCGGTGGCTGGGGGCCTGGGTGGATTTCATCGTCTTGTTCCTGATCTTCGTGATCGTCGCGAAAGTGATGGAGGACCTGGATCCCGGTCTTCTGTTGATCACGGACGTGGTGCTGATCGCCGCTTACTTCATCCTCCTGGAAGCGAAGATGGGATGGACCGTGGGCAAGCTGGTGAGCGGTATGCGGATCGTGAACGACGCGGGGCAGCCGCCCGGCGTCAAGGCCGCGTTGCTCCGGACGCTCCTGAGGCTTTTCGAGGTCAATCCGTTCCTGCTGGGCGGGATCCCCGCCGGGATCGCGGTGAACTATTCCAAGGCGAGGCAGCGCCTGGGCGACATGGCCGCCGGCACCTACGTGCTCCTCAAGAAGGATCTGGAGAAGATCAGCTTGCATGACCCGTCGGTGTTCGAATAGATCGGATGGCTGACGCCGGCTTTCTCGACGTGGACGGCGTCCGCCTGGAGTACCGCCGGCTGAGGCCGCCGGAGAGCGCGCCCACGCTGGTGTTCCTGCACGAAGGGCTCGGGTCCACGTCTCTTTGGAAAGATTTTCCGGACAAGCTGGCGGAGCGGACGGGCTGCGGAGCCTTGGTCTACTCCCGTGCCGGCTACGGCAAGTCCGATCCCGTTCCCCTGCCGCGGCCCGTCCGCTTCATGCACGACGAGGCCACGGTCCTCCCCAAGGTCCTGGAAGCGGCCGGAGTGCGCGAGAGCATCCTGGTGGGCCACAGCGACGGCGCGTCGATCGCTCTCATCCACGCGGGCTGCGACCAGCCTGACGGGCTGCTGGGGCTGATCCTGGAGGCGCCGCACGTTTTCACGGAGCCTTCGGGCCTGGAGAGCATCGCGAAGATCGCGGAGGTCTACCGCACCACGGACCTGCGGGACCGTTTGGCACGGCATCACGGCGCGAACGTGGACGTGGCCTTCTGGGGCTGGAATGGGGTCTGGCTCGACCCCGGGTTCCGCGCCTGGAATCTGGAGGAATTCCTGCCGGGGATCCGCGTCCCCATCCTCGTCCTGCAGGGAGACCGGGACGAGTACGGCACCTGGCGCCAGGTCGAGGCGATCGAGCGGCAGGCCGGGGGAAGGGTGGAGCCGGTGCGGGTTCGGGATTGCGGGCATTCACCGCACCGGGAGCAGGAGTCGGTGGCGTTGGAGGCGATGGCGGAATGGTTGCGTACAATCCCCCCATGAGCACCCTTCCTCCCTACACCATCCCACCCGGGGCCGACATCGGCCACGTCCATCTCAAAGTCGCCGATCTCGAACGGGCGCTCCGGTTCTACCAGGACGTGCTGGGCTTCGAGCTGACGTCCCGCTACGGGCCGCAGGCGGCGTTCATCTCGGCCGGCGGCTATCACCATCACATCGGTCTCAACACCTGGGAGAGCCGCGGGGGCACGCCGCCGCCGCCGGGCCATTCGGGCCTGTACCACGTGGCGATCCGGTATCCCATGCGCCGCGATCTGGCGGTTGCTCTCCGGCGGATCCTCGAAGCGGGCGTGGAGCTTCAGGGCGCCGCGGACCATGGGGTGAGCGAGGCGATCTATCTGGCGGACCCGGACGAGAACGGCGTCGAGCTGTACTGGGACCGGCCGCGCGAGGAATGGCCGCGATCCCCGGATGGGAATCCGGCCATGTACACGCACCGGCTGGACCTGGAGGATCTGCTGCGGGAGGCTGCGGGGTAGAAGGACCGCAAGGGCGCCAGGGACGTCAAGGACAGGCGGGGAAAGCCGTGGTTGCCCGTCCTTGAGGTCCTTGCTGTCCTTGTCGTCCTTGACTGTCTCCCCTCGGCCTACCCCCGCATCGCCAGGGGCAGGATCCTCGCCAGTTTTCCCATCGACGGCGCGGCCTCGAAGTCCGACAGCTTGGGCGTCAGCTTGTGGGCCGTCTTGTGGGTGGCGAACCAGACGGGCTTGGGCCAGACGCGGAAGGGGGCGCGGACCACGGTCTTCTGGGGGCGCGAGAACATCAGTGTGTTGTGGACCACGCCCGTGCCGGACCGGATGTCCTGGGGCGTGTGGCCGGGGAAGGCGCCCCAGGGGGTGACCACCAGCCCGTAGCCTATGGCTGCCCAGTGGTTCACGGAGACGGTGCCGTAGTGGAGGTTGGCGATGGCCCGCTCGACGGCGCGGGCGGTGTCCGGATCGTCCAGGGAGCGGGGGTGGACGATCAGGGTGGCGTTGAGCGTGCCCCAGAGGGTGCCGTTGCAGAAGGCCACGGCCTTGTCGATGAACTCGGGGACGGTACCCGCGTCGAGACCCACTTCGCCGAAGACGCCGCAGAAGGCCTCGGTGGTGAAGGCGATGTCGTCGTGCTTCGCTGGGTTCAGGCCGGGGATCAGCATCCAGGGGAGCCGGTCGCCGGCGCGGGTGCCGAAGGTCTCGGCGGTGTCCTTGTGGGCGGACTGGAAGGCGTCGAAGCGTTCGGCGGCGCCGGGGTAGTAGGCGCGGCGGACGGGAGTCTGCTTCAGGACGTCGCGCATGGCGGCGAGCAGTTCCTGCCGGCGGTTCCACGAGGCGTGCTGGACGATCATCCGGCTGGCGTTGCAGTTGAAGCCGGCGTTGTTGGTGAGCATGGTCCCCAGGTTGTCGGCGTGGTAGGCGACGTCGGCGCCGTCCCAGGGGCCGGGCACCACGATGACGGGGCTGACGTTGCCGAGCTCGGCCGTGAAGCGCTTGGAATTCAGGGGCTCGTTGGCCTCCTTCCGCCGGCGGCCCTCGTCGCCGGTGCCGAAGACGATGGCGTCATAGGTGCGGTCGGAGCCGGTGATGTGGATCTCGTCCACGCCGGGATGGCGGCAGAGGTAGGCGCCTTCCTCGGCGCCGCCGTAGACCAGCCGGAAGAAGCCGCGCTCGACGAGGGGCTGGAACGCCTCTGCCATCAGCGGACCCAGGTAGACGTTGACGGGATGGGTCTTGAAGACCACCACCTGGTCTTCCACGAACAGCTTGTAGAGGGCGTCCATGGGGCCGATGGAGGAGACGTTGCCGGCGCCGAGGACGAGGGCGACCCGGCCCTGGCGCACGGGCGCGTGATAGGCCACGGCCTGGGTCTCGGGGAGGCTCTCGGCGGTGACGTCCGGCTCCATCCAGACGTCGGCCGTGACGCCGGAGTAGAAGATGCGGTCGTAGAGGTCGCTGGGGAAGACCCGGGCCACCACCTGTCCGTCGGGCCGGGTGCGCACGCCGCCGGGGATGCGCGGGTGGCCGTGGGTATCGACGTCGAGCAGCGACTCGCGCAGCAGCCGCAGGTTGCGCAGGATGAAGTAAGGCCCCACGAGGGCCTCCTCGCCGGACCCGGGGTGCTCCGGGTCGAGCCCCTCGGCTTCGACGCTGAGAGCCGTCCAGCGCTCGGCCACGGCCAGGAAGCGCTTGGAGAGGTCGGTGAGGAGGGCGATCCGTTCCTTGGGAGTGACCGCCGTCCAGGCGCTCTTGTTCTCCTGGAGCACGGCGACGGCGGCGTCCATCTCCGCGCGGGAGGTGGAGCGGGCCGAGGGGGTGACGATCTGAGGCGTCTTTGGGGACTGATCGGTGGCGGTGGTCATGGGGCCTCCCTGCGCCGCGGTGCGGCACGGAGGGAACGATAGCATGGCGGAGGCGGCGGTGAAATCAAGGACAGCAAGGGACATCAAGGACAGCAAGGACACACACTCCAAGTACACTCTCCCGGCCGAACCATGGAAACCCAACGTCCCCCGGAGGACCGCGCCCTCCTGCCCGCCGTCTGCCTGCTGCTTTTCGCGGCCGTGGCCGGCACGGTGCGCCTCAAGGCGTACGACCTCTTCTGGCATCTGGCGAGCGGGCGGTGGATCCTGGAGCATGGGGCGCTGCCGCGGACCGATCCGTTCCGCTTCACCTCACGCGGCGTGCCCTGGGTGGATCACGAGTGGCTCTTCCAGGTCGTCATCGCCTGTCTGGAGCGGCTCTGGGGACTGCCGTCGCTGGTGGTGGGGCTGGCGGTGCTGGTCGTGGCCCTGGCCGCGCTGCTGTTCACGTCTCTGCGCCGGGCGGGGGCTCCGGCCGCCAGGGCGGCTCTGGTCGTGCTGGTCGCCGTCATTGGGGCTCGCGGACGGTTCTTCC
>CAXTNS010000078.1:8083-10704 GCA_964245465.1 uncultured Thermoanaerobaculia bacterium | reverse complement strand
TCGCCGAGCGGCTGCGGCCGGAGCTGGCGAGCCTGTTCTTCCTGCCGCTGTCTATCGGTCTGCTCCTGTGGTTCCGCCGGACGGGGAGCCGGGTTCCGTCCCTGATCCTGCCGGGGCTTGTCGTCCTGTGGGTGAACTTCCATCCCGGAGCCCTGCTGGCGCCGGTCGTGACGGCGGCGTATCTGGTGGGGACGCGGCTGCCGGGCGGCTCGCGCGGAGAACGTCCCATCCCCTTGAGCTGGATTCTCGGTCTGCCAGTGGTGACGTTCCTGGCGCTGTTGGCAAATCCTTACGGAGCGGGGGTTTTCACGGTCCCCTTCGGCATCGCGGAGGCCTTGCGCGGCCTGCCGGGAACGAACCCGGAGTGGCTGCCGGTGTGGAAGGAGCCGGAGCCGTTCCTCTTCTTCTTCTGCGGAGTGGCGGCGCTCCTCGGTCTGGCCGCGGTCGCGGCGGTGAAGACCCGCCGGCTCGATCCCGCGACGGGTCTGGTGGCGCTCCTCCTGGCGGTGCTGGCTTCGACGGGGTTGCGGCACCAGGGGCTGTTCTTCGTGGGCGTGGCGTTCTTCGCGGGCGAGGCCCTGGCGGATCTCGCGCGCGTTCGCGGTCCCAACCCGGAGAGCCGGCGTCTGGGGAGGCTCCTGGTTCCGCTCGCCTGCCTGCTCGCCGCGTTCTGGTGCGTTCTGCCGCCGTCGCGGGGTCCGCTGCGTCCGCGCCAGGGCGCGTTCCGGCCTGGCTTCGGCATCGAGCCCGGACGTTTCCCGGAAGGGGCGGTGGACGATCTGGCGAAGAGGCAGGGAGTGGGGAACCTCTACAACGACGTGGCTTTCGGCGGATATCTGCTCTGGCGCCTGTATCCGCCGCGGCAGGTCTTCATCGACGCCCGCAACGAGGTGAATCCGGGGCTGTTCCATGAGCTGGCCGCCGCCCGGGCCAGCGAGGAGGGGTGGACGGCGCTGCTGGCGCGCCACGGGATCGACGGGGCGCTGGTGCGCTACGACGACCGTCCCCGGGCCGTGCTCTCGCCGCCCCTGGTCCCCGAGGGACGGCCACGGGTGGAGCACCATACGAGCAACGCCCTGTTCTTCCCCCGCGAGCGGTTCGCCCTGGTCTACTGGGATGACGTGGCCATGATCTTCCTGCGCCGCACGCCGGAGAGGGCGGCTCTGCTGGAGAGGGAGGAGTACCGCTTCGTGCACCCCGAGGACTGGCGGGCCACCCTGGCCCAGGCGGAGGCCGATCCGTTCTTCCGCTCCGCCGTCCTACAGGAAATCGAGCGCCGCCTTCGCGAAGACCCGGGAGTGGCCCGGGCGCTCCAGTTCCGGCAGGCGCTCGAATGAAGAGGGCAGGGGAGAGGGCCTAGACCGCGGGCTCCTTGGGCGCCACGATCCAGAGCACGATGTAGGCGATCGTCCCGGGGAAGCCCACGGAAGCGATCGAAATGATCACATAAGCGATGCGCACCACCGTCGGGTCCCAGCCCAGCCAATCGGCGATGCCGCCGCAAACCCCGGCGATGATCTTGTGCCTGCGAGAGCGGTAGAGCGGCATTGTCGTTCTTCCTTCCCGGCCGCGTGCGCGGCCTGACCCGGACCGGCCGGTCCTGGCCGGTCCCTCTCAATATTACGAGATCCGTATGAAACGGTTTCTCCTCTGCGGTCACCCCGAAGTGCGCAAGGAAAAAATGAACGACAAAAACACTTCGTAGAGGAGGTTTCATATGGGAGGTCGTCCGCTACCGAAGATCGTCTCCTGGATATTCGGGATCGCCGCGGCTCTGTTTCTGACAGGAACGGCGCATGGCGCCGCGGAGATCCGGATCGAGCCTGCGACTCTCTACTTCGGCGCCGCCCCCCCATCCGCCGCCGTTTCGACGGACGCGCGGGAGGTCTGGGGCGGCCTGCCGGCCCCCGGCATCCGGCCGGAGGTCCTGAGGTCCTTGCGGGAGAAGGCCGCCGAGCAGCGCGAGGAGCGGGTGCTGGTGCGGCTGGCCGTGCCGTTCGTTCCCGAAGGGCACCGCGGCTCCGAGGCCGTGCAGGAACAGCGCCTGGCCATCGACCGGGTCCAGGATGCCGTCCTCAAGAAGCTGGAGAAGGAGCGGGCGAAGCTGCATGCCCGGTATGAATACATTCCCTTCCTGGCGCTGGAGGTCGACGCCAAGGCCCTCGACCTGCTGGCCTCGCTGGCGGAGGTCAACGGGCTGGAGGCGGACGTGTTGGACAAGCCCGCGCTCGCCAGCAGCACGGCGGTGATCGGGGCCGGCGTGGCGTGGGCGAGGGTGTGGCCGGGGGACGGAACGCGCGGCGCGGTGCGCGACCCGGGCGGGGACAAGCCCCATCCGTTCTTCTCCTCGGGACCCCAGAACAAGGTGGTCTCGGAAGCCTGCTACTCGTCCAACGTCCTCAACAGCTCGGCGAGCCTCTGCCCGGGCGGAGTGGAGGAGTCCACGGCTCCGGGCTCGGGAATCCCTTGCAACGACTACTACGGCTACTGCGACCACGGTACCGAGGTCGCGGGGATCGCGGCGGGAGACAACGGCACGGGACCCGGGTTCGGGGTGGGGCGCGGGGCTGACGTCATCGCGGTGCAGGTCTTTTCGAGCTGCAACGGCAGCGGGTACTGCG
>CAXTNS010000078.1:934-8073 GCA_964245465.1 uncultured Thermoanaerobaculia bacterium | reverse complement strand
GCGTCCAATCCTGGGCCAGCGATCAGATCAAGGGCCTGGAGCGGATCTACGCCCTGGCGAGCCAACTCGACATCGCCGCGGTGAGTCTGAGCGTGGAAGGGGACTACTACACCTATTCCAGCCGCTCGGATTGCGACGCCGGCAACGCCGCCCGCAAGGCGGCCATCGACAACCTGCGCTCGATCGACGTTCCCACGATCGCGCCGTCGGGCAATGGCGGTTCCAGGTCCGGGATCTCCGCGCCGGCGTGCATCTCGAGTGCCATCAGCGTGGGGGCCACGGACGACACGGATGAAGTGGTTCCCTACTCCAACGTCGCGTCCTTCCTCGACCTGCTGGCGCCGGGCGCCTCCATCGATTCTCCAGTGCCGGGTGGCGGGATGCTGAACGTTTCAGGGACCTCGATGGCGGCGGCCCACGTGGCGGGCGCCTGGGCCGTGCTCAAGCAGGCGAATCCCACGGCGACCGTCTCGGGCCTCCTGGAGCTGCTGCGCAACTCCGCCGTCCCCGTGAGGGAAGCTGGTCATGACCTGCGGCGCATCAACCTGGGCCGGGCCGTGGGCCTGCCGGTGGAGCCCGAGGCGTTCACCATCCACAACGACGGAAGCTCCGTGCTGGCCGTTTTCTCCATCCAGCTCCAGACGCCCGCGTCCTGGATCCGCTGGTCCCCGGAGGCGCCGTTCGACGTTCCCCCGGGGGGATCGAAGACGGTCAAGGTCTCGGTGGACTTCGGCGGCGCTCCCGCCGGGTCCAGCATGAACCGGCTGCTCGTGGTCTCCAACGACGCGGACGAGAGCCCCTATCCGGGAGCCGTCTTCCTCGCCGTGGACAAGCAGCCGTGCCATCTGCTGACCCGGACCCGGACGGGTCTCGGCAGCAACCCCGCGCCGGGCCTGGCGAGCTCGCCGGGCTGCCCGGTCGGCCAGTACCACGCCGGACAGGTCGTCCCGCTGGTGGCGCAGCCGGCGATCGGATCGGCCTTCGTGTCCTGGAGCGGCACGGACAACGACGGCTCCACCGCCCTCACGAATTCGGTGACCATGCCTGCGGGACCGCGCACGGTTTCGGCGGCGTACCAGGCGCTGTGCTATGCCCTCACGCGGACCCACTCCGGCTCCGGTGCCGATCCGGTGGCCTTGCCCGCGAGCTCGCCGGGCTGTCCGGCCGGCCAGTACCACTATGCCGAGCGGATCGAGCTCACGGCGGCTCCGGCGCTCTACTGGCGAGTGGTGGGCTGGAGCAACACGAGAGCGGACACCCGGCGGACGCTGACCAATTCGTTGTCCATGCCGGCGTACGCCCTGACCGTGGGCGTGAATTACGGGCAGGGCCTGCCCGGGGTCCTCGTCGTGAACGGGAGCTTCAGCAGCTACGACTTCTCCTCCTACACCCAGGCGGTCCAAGCTTCGGGCCGGGTCTATGACGTGTGGGACGTCCAGACGGAAGGGAACCCCAACGCCTCCGTCCTGGCGGCGTATCCCCGGGTCGTCTGGTTCCCGGGGGCCTACGACGTCCTGAGCTCCGCTCAGGAGCAGACCGTGAAAGCCTATCTCGACGGCGGAGGGAGCCTGTTCCTGAGCGGTAGAGAGTATTCCTACTACGGTTCTGTTCCCTTCCTCCAGGACTACCTGGGGGTGGGGTACTCCGACAACTACGTCTACTACTACGGCGTCACGGGCCAGGGGCCGGTCTTTGGCGGCCTGGGACCCTATGACTTCCCGTACTCCTCGGGCCGCGGCGATCTCTCGCCGGCTCCGGGAGCCGAGGTGATCTTCCGGTTCGACGACGACGACTACGGCCCCGGGAACGCCGGGGTCAGCAAGGTGGGGCCGGTCTACCGGACAGTCTTCCTCGGCTTTCCGTTCGAAGGTCTGCCCACGCCCGAGGCCCGGACCGCGGTGATGAGCGAGTCCCTCGACTTCCTGGGCACGGTGTTCGAGGACGTGCCGCGCGGGTACTGGGCCAAGAAGTGGGTCGAGGCGCTCTACCGCAACGGCGTCACCCAGGGGTGCGGCCTGATCCCGCGGCTGTACTGCCCCGAAAGCCCGGTGACCCGGGACCAGATGTCCGTCTTCCTGCTGCGGTCCAAGGAGGGAAGCGCCTACACCCCGCCGCCGTGTACGGTGGCGCCGTTCAACGACGTGCCGGCGAACAGCCCCTTCTGCCCATGGATCCGGGAGATCGCCAGCCGGGGGATCACCAGCGGCTGCGGCAACGGCAACTTCTGCCCGTCGTCGCCGGTGACGCGCGAGCAGATGGCCTTCTTCCTCCTGAAGACCCTGGAGGGACCGGTCTACACACTGCCCGGCTGCACGGAGTCGCCGTTCCCCGACGTGGCGGTGGGGAGCTTCTTCTGCCCGTGGATCCGCGAGTTGGCCCAGCGCGGCCTCACCTCGGGCTGCGGCAGCGGCAACTACTGCCCGGGGCAAGCCGTCAACCGCGCCCAGATCGCCACGTTCCTGGTGAGGACGTTCGGGCTGCCGCTCTTCTGACGCCTCAATTCCTCGCCCGGGTGATTCATGCCCGGGCGAGGGCTCACACCTCCGGCGCCAGATCTTCCGCGATCCCCTGCCCGGCCCCGTGCCGGGCCGCCACGATGGCGGCGGTCAGCAGGCCGCAGGTCACGCCGAAGACCAGCAGGCCCACCAGCGTTAGCCAGCCCGCGGTGTCCACCGGCCGCAGCATGGAGACGAACGGCGTCACGACGTCGAAGCCGGCGTCGGGATGGTCCTTGAACGCCTTGAGGGCGTCCATGAGGGCCACGACGAGAGCGCCGAAGCCCGCTCCGATGACGCCGCCGGCCAGGCCACGCGAGGCGAGCTCGCCGCCGGTCAAGGGGCTGCCGATCTTCGGCGGCTCCACCTTGAATTCCGGCTCGCGGGCGCCCCAGGGGACGAACCGGGAGAGCAGGAACATGCCCGGGATGCCGAAGGCGAGCGTGGACCAGAAAAAAGCCTCCCAGCCGATGGCATAGACCATGTAGCCGCAGATCGGTCCGGAGATGATGCGCGGCAGCCCGAAGAGGCTGGAGAAGAGGGCGTACTGGGTGGCCGAGAAGCGCTTCTGGGTCATCCGCATCATCAGCACCAGGAACGCGCCGCTCCCCAGGCCGCTCGCGAAGGCCTCGAAGAAGAAGGCGGCCCACATCATCGGGCGGTTCACCCCGGCCTGGTGGGCGAGCAGGGCATAGCCCACGTTCGAGAAGATCTGCAGGAAGCCGAAAATCCAGAGCGACCGGCCCAGTCCCAGGGGCCGGGTCATGATCCCGCCGATGAAGGTGCCCACGATGTTGGCCACGAGCCCGATCCAGAACAGCACGAACCCGCGGTCGAAGTCGCTGTAGCCCTTGTCCACCAGGAACGGCCTCTGGAGCGCTTGGACGAGTTGGTCGCCCAGCTTGTAGAAGAAGACGAAGGCGAGGATCTCGAGCGCCCGATGGCGGGCAAGGAAGCCGAGGAAGGGGTACCAGACAGCCTCTTTGATCGTCTTCGGAGCGATGGCCACGTCCGCGGGGTCGGGCGCTTTGAAGGTGACCAGCAGCATGGGCAGGTAGAGGCAGGCCAGGAAGACGTTGACGGCCGGCCAGCCAAACCAGCCGGCGAGGGTGATGGAGAAGCTGCCCGCGAGCTGCATGCCGGTCCGGTAGAGCGCGTTGCGGGCGCCCACTGCCACGGCTTGCTCGTCCGGCCGCAGCACGTCCACGGCGTAGGCGTCCACCGCGATGTCCTGCGTGGCGGCGGCGAAGGCGATGGCCAGGGAGAGGGCGAACAGCACCCACGGGGTGTCCGGGTTATTCCCGAGTCCCGCAAGCGAGAGGGTGAGGGCGAAGAGCGCGACCTGGGCGATGGCGGTCCAACCCCGGCGCCGCCCGCGCCTGGGCGGCACGTAGCGGTCCATCAGGGGTGCCCAGAGGAACTTGAACGTCCACGGCGCCTGGGCGAGGGTGATCAGGCCCACGACGCGGATGTCCATCCCGGATTTGCGCATCCAGTCGGGGATGGCGATCCACACCAGCCCCAGGGGCATACCGGACGCGAAGGACATGAGCGTCACCGAGGCGGTGCGCCAGGACGTGAACGCCTCTCTGAGGCTGTGGAGGGTGCTGGGTTTTTTGACTGCGGGGGCCGCGGGATTCGGGTTGCTCATGCGGTAGGGGAGCTTACCCGGAATTCCGGAAGGATTCGAGGATGGCCACGTCGGCTTGGTCCTGGAGGCGCCCCACGGCCTTCTTGTTCCGGATCAGATCGTCCATTCCGAGATAGGAGACCCGTGCTCCTCCATAGGAATCTTCGACACGGGACTGCCAGGCCTCTTCGAAGCTCAACCCTTTGATGGAGGTCAGGAGGTCGATTCGATTGGGAGGAAAGCCGAGCTGTACGATCTGCCCGGGCTCCGAGAAGTCCTCCACTTTGAGATCGGGACTCCCGAATCCAAAATCGTCAAGAGCTTGGAGCAGGCGCTGTACATTCTCAGGGGTAGATTCGATCCAGATGTCGATGTCTTTTGTATAGCGGGGTCTGGCATGGAAGGAGAACGCATAGCCCCCTACGATGAGGGCCTTAACTTTCCGTGCGTTTAAGAACGCGAGCAACTCTTCGAAATCCTTCGACACGTTCTCCGGTGAATTTCCAGACATCTCGTCGAAGCTCCTCCAAAGCCTCCACCCGTTCTCTTCCCGTCATTTGGGCCCAGAACTCCCGGTCGGCCTCCGCCTCTTCCTCGAAGGAATTGCCTTTACGGACCCACAGCTTCTTCATGGACGGGCATTGTATTACAGCGATTCCACCCGCGACCGCAGCCGGATCAGGCCCTGACCGACGGCGTTGAGCTCCTCGCGGGCGTTCGTGAGCAGGTCCCGTTCGGCGCGCACGAAGCGGGTGTAGGGGCCGATGGCCTCGTCGATCCGCCGCAGGCTGCCCTCGATCTCGCGGTCGAACTGGCTGGTCAGGGAGGTTATGAGCTCCTCGCGCATGGTCTCGATCTTCTCGCTCAGGTCCTTCTTGGCGGCGCTCCGGCGGTTGGGGATGATGAAGAAGCCCAGCACGGCGATCGTGCCGGCGGCCAGGATGCCCGTGAAGTCCGCCGCCGCCGTGACGGCGAGGTGGGTGAGGATGGCCCCGAGGCCGATGGCGCTCACCTCGGTGAGAGCCGTGCCCGCGACGGCCATCTGGACCGAGTCGGCCAACTCGAGCAGGCGCGAGCGGTCCATGTCGAAGATCCGGCCCACCTGGCCCACGATGCGGTCCGCGTGTTGCTGGCGGCGCAGAGCCAGGTGCTCGGTCACGGCCTGCCACTGGCGCAGCTCGGAATTGACCAGCCAGTCGATGATCTCGCTCACCCGCCGCTCGATGCGCTGGGGCAGATCCGCCACGACGCTGCGTTCGAAGTCGGCCTTCATCTTCGACTTGTTGAGCAGATCCATGACGCGGGCGATGCGCATGGTGTCGTCGAAGAAATTCAGCCCCCGGTTCTCGAGCTCGCGCAGGACGTTGTCCACGTCCGAGAGCCGGAAGCGGAACTCGCGCTGCATGTCCTCCTTGAAGAGGGCCATCTGGCGCTCGATGTCCTCGATGGCCGCGAAGTCCTCCTTGAGGAGGTTGAGCCGGCCGTCCGTGATCTCCAGGTACCGCTTGGCCAGGTGCTCGGCGACGCCCAGAGGGTTCATCAGCTTCAGCCGGACCCGCTCCTTCTCGTCGAGCGTGCCGACGATGTAGGTCTCCAGCGCCTCGAAGCGGCTCTGGGCGAAGAGGGCGGAGTCGTTGCCGGTCTTGCCGCGCAGGGCCAGGCGGGCCGCCACGGGGAAGATCTCCGGGGTGAAGCCGAGGAGGGCCTTGGCGCTGTCGGCCACGAAGGTGAGGACGCGGTCGATATCCTCGGGGGTCTCCAGGATGTCGATCTTGTTGACCACGATCACGATCTTCTTCCCCCAGTCGCGGATGCCCTGGAGGAAGGCACGCTCGCTCTCCGTGAACGGGCGGTCGGCCGAGGTGACGAAGAGCACCATGTCCGACCGGGGCACGAATTCGCGGGTGATGGCCTCGTGCTCACGGTGGATGGCGTTGGTGCCGGGCGTGTCGACGATGTTGATGTCCTGGAGCAGCTCGACCGGGGCGGTGATGACGTCGAGCGCCGTCTCGACGGGCGTGGCGGTGACCGCGCCGCCGTATTTGATGACGTGCACGTGGGTGGTGGTGGGGGTGACCCCCTCTTCGAGGACCTTGCTGCCCAGGAGGGCGTTGATGAAAGCGCTTTTGCCGGCGTTGAACTCGCCGGCCACCACGAGGAGGAACAGCTCGTCGAGCTGGAGGGCGGAGCGCTTGACGGTCTCCTGGTCCTCCGCCGAGGCGTCGAACCGTGCGAGCGCCTGCTGGAGATCCGCGAGCAGACGGCGGTTTTCCGCCAGAAGCTCGTCTTGATTTCGATTGAGAATGCGCCGCAGCATCGTTCCCCCACCCGGAAGGGAACATAGCACGGGGTGTGCCAAGGGGAGCCGGGAGCCCGGCGCTCCCGCCCGGACGTCCATGTCCGGGCGGGTGGAGCCGTCCTTCACACTCCTCCTGCTACACTCCGCCCCCGATGAGGCAAACCAAGACCATCCAGACCGTCGACCTGAACGACTACACCTCCGGCGGCGGCGCGTCCCGCAGACGGCTGATCGATACGTTGGGCAAGGGCCTTCAGGAGACCGGGTTCCTGAACGTCGAGGGGCACGGGATCGACGCTTCTCTGATCGACGGCACCTACGACCTCTGGAAGCGTTTTTTCAAGCTGCCGGAGGAGGTGAAGGAGAAGTATGTGGATGCCGGGGAGGGCCGGGGCTACACGCCGTTCGGGGTCGCGCACGCCAGGGATCAGCCCCTGCCGGACCTCAAGGAGTTCTGGCACGTGGGCCAGGAGCCGCCGGCGGGGCATCCCCTGCGGGACGAGTACCCGGCGAACGTCTGGCCGGCGGAGATCCCCGAGATCGCGGAGCCCACGCTGCGGCTCTACAAGAACCTGGAACGGGTGGCCGAGAACCTCCTGCGCGCCCTGGCCGAGTATTTCGGCCTGCCTCGGGACACGTTCTCCTCCATGATGGACGTGGGCAACAGCGTCCTGCGCATCATCCACTACCCGCCGGTCCTGCCGGAGCACGACCC
>CAXTNS010000078.1:237-924 GCA_964245465.1 uncultured Thermoanaerobaculia bacterium | reverse complement strand
CACGAGGACATCAACCTCATCACGCTGCTCTGCGAGGCCACGGACTCAGGGCTGGAGATCCTCACCCGCGACGGCGAGTGGATGCCGGTCGAGAGCGGTCCGGGGCAGATCGTGATGGACGCCGGGGACATGCTCTCGCGCTTCACCAACGAGGTCATCCCCGCCACCACCCACCGGGTGGTGAATCCGGCGTCAGAGGCCGGGCGCGACCGCTTCTCGATGCCCTTCTTCGTCCATCCCTACCCATCGTGTGACCTGACGGTCCAGGAGCGCTTCGTCTCCTCGGACCGGCCGCCCAAGTTCCCGCCGATCACGCCGGCGAGCTCCTGGAGCAGCGCCTGCGAGAGATCGGATTGAAGAAATAGTGGTAAAGCCTAGTACACTCAACTCCTCTAAAGGAGGAGTGGACATGAAGAGAAGACTGCTTCTTGGAGTGGCAACGCTGGTCCTGGTCTTTGGTTCCCGGCCTGTGATGGCCGCCGCGCCCGCGGATCCGGAGATGGAGGCTGCCCTGGCGGCCATCTTCGCGCCCGCACCCGAGCTGGTGCCCGATACTCCGCCGGAGGCTGGCGAGGTTGCCGCGCGCCCGCGGGTCGCCACCAAGTCGACCTGCGTGGCCAATTGCTGGGATGGCTCCACCCAAACCTGCACCGGCACCACATGCAGCGCGACCAATTCCAATTGTGC
>CAXTNS010000078.1:0-227 GCA_964245465.1 uncultured Thermoanaerobaculia bacterium | reverse complement strand
TTGTGCCGCCGGTCAGAGAGGGCAGTGCTCCGGTTCGGCGACGGGAACGCGCCTCTGTCCCCCCTGTCCGTCGACGTGCAGCGCCACGGCCACCTGCTCGCCCAGCGGTTCGGTGTCGTGCTCGGGGACCGATTGTTACTCGGTCAATAAGTGCTACGCCTATTGTGACGGCATCTACCACTTCTGCCCGTCCCACGGCTCTTGCCCGCTTTAGAATCCCCCAGGTC
>CAXTNS010000077.1:15026-15543 GCA_964245465.1 uncultured Thermoanaerobaculia bacterium | reverse complement strand
CGCTTGACACGGAAGCGCCCGAGCGGGTACAAACTCTCCTCTCGGGGATCGAGGAGGCCCTCCAGGAAGCGCGCGAAATCCTCGCGCTTCTCGGGCCGAAATCGCCCTGACAGTCGTTTCCGGTCGGGACGTGGCGCAGTCTGGTAGCGCACCTGAATGGGGTTCAGGGGGTCCCGGGTTCAAATCCCGGCGTCCCGACCAATTTAACCCTTTGTTCTCTGCAACTTAGCCTACAAGCGTCTCAGCTACTTGAGCGGCCTAGTACATTGCTGCCGTAGTCGATCTTACCAGACCCCTGAGACCGGCGCGCAGCAGAGTCCGGCGAGCGCCCCCCGAGGGGGATGATCGCGGCGTGCTGGACCTCCAGGTATAAGGTGACAATCGGCGGGGGAGGGTGTGACGAGGCTGGTCCGGTTTAGGACCAGCGCTTGAGAGGACCTGCTTCAGGCTTTGCGGGACATCAGTCCGCTACCAATGTCGATCCTCTCGCCGACCACGACTAGCGCGTTGCGAGACG
>CAXTNS010000077.1:11125-15016 GCA_964245465.1 uncultured Thermoanaerobaculia bacterium | reverse complement strand
GGCCGCCTTGGCGCCACTTGTAGACACCTTCGATCGGATACAGGATCCGCCCTTCATTGCGATAGGAAGGACCAATGCCGCCGCGGGACCGCCACTTCGCGAGTGTGGCCTCATTGAGCTGTTCGAGATAGGCCAGCTCTTTTGGCGTCAAGTCGCGGAAGTCAGCTCCAAGGGCTGCGCTCCACTTCACCACTTCGGGCCAGGATGACAGTCCGAGTAGCGCCATGACCTTATGGATGCCGGGCCGTACTCCGGCCGGTGGTAGATCCTGGGGGGCAGAAGTGGCGGCTAAGAGGGCAGTTCGAAGGCCTTCACAGGCTGCCACCAGGTCAGTCCAGCCGGGAATCTCGATATACATCCCTCCAGTGTGAGGGCGGGGCAGCTCGCCGAAATCGAGTTGATGGCTCATTCGAAGCGACACCATTCCTCGGCTGCCTCGCAGCTCATTCCGCGCAGCTCGTGGAGCCGGGACACCGATATTGTTCGCGGTTCGTGGGCGCGAATCCGGGAAGATCGTGGAGCTCCAGGATGCCGAACCTGCTTTTGCACATCGCTTGGTGCTCCTTCTGTCCTCATCATAGGCTGACCCCTGGGTGAATTCGGTAAGCTCAAGAGTTACTTAATACCCAAGGAGAGTCACCCCGCAAGTCTTGTAGAGGCAACTTTGAGGAGGCCACAAGAAAGCTCTTCACTCTCGCCGTTCTGCTTAGGTGACGCCTTAAGAAAACCCGTTCGACTGTGCAAAGTCCTTTCGGGCGGCGGAGGTGGAGGTCCATGGAGGGGGCGCTTCACAGCGGCCTCGCGAACATACCGGCAGGGAGTCAGACCCTGACCAGCCAGCGGTAAGAGGCCGCCGATACGACCGAAGGGGTGACCACCGTGCTGCTCAACTGGCCCTTGCGCGCGTACGCGTTCCTTCCAGTCCGGATCGCTGGCCGGGCGACGAGATCCACGGTAATCTCATCGAGGCCTCCTTTCACGAGGGCTACCGACATCCCCACCAGCCTACCGTGTGGGTAGACCGGAAGGGGGCCTCGGATCAGTATCCTAGGAGTCTTGCGTGCCATGAAAAGATCGTTCACTCGCTGCTTTCCTCTTCTCGCCGCCAGTTTCTCGTTCACGATCGCCCCCGTCATCGCCCAGACGCCGCCGCGCGTTACGCCGATGACGCCGGACGTCGTCGAGAAGTACGAACGGATCCTTCCGTCCGCCGACTATGTCCGGCGCGAGGTGATGGTTCCGATGCGCGACGGCGTGAAGCTCTTCACGGTCATCCTGATGAAAAAGGGCGTGACGAACGCGCCCATACTGCTTTCGCGCACTCCCTACAACGCGAGCCGGCAGACGGGCCGCGTGAAGAGCCAGCGTGTCGTCGACGTCCTCGAAGTCATGGACGCGGAATTCGTCGAAGACGGCTACATCCGCGTCTACCAGGACATCCGCGGCATGCACAAGTCCGATGGCGAGTGGATTCTCAATCGCCCGCTTTCCGGACCGTTGAACGACACCGGTATCGACGAATCGACCGATGCCTACGACACCATCGGGTGGCTGGTGAAGAACACGCCGGAGGCGAACGGCAACGTCGGCGTGATCGGCTCGAGCTACCTGGGCTTCACGGCCTTGATGACGTTGATCGACCCGCACCCGGCGCTGAAGGCAGTGATCGCACAAAGCCCGATGGTCGATGGCTGGATGGGCGACGACTGGTTCCACAACGGCGCCTTCCGCGTCAGTTCGCTCGGCTTTCCGCTGAACCAGGGATTCAACAAGGGCGAGGGCGGCGGCGAATTCCCGCTCGGCAGCGGTGACGACTACACGCGTTATCTCGAGGCCGGTTCGATGGCGGACTTCGTGAAGATGGTCGGCGCCGAACATGTACCCGGCATCCGCAAGTTCCTCGAGAACCCGGCCTACACCGAGTTCTGGTCGCTGCAGGCCGTCGACAAATGGCTCGCGGCGCGGCCGCATACGGTGCCGACGATGCTCGTAGTCGGGCAGTGGGACCAGGAAGACAGCTACGGTGCGCCCGCGGTCTATCGCGCGCTCGAGCCGAAGGACCGGAACAACGACAGGGTGTCGCTCGTGATTGGCCCGTGGCGCCATTCGGGATTCAACCACTACGGCTACGACCTCGGCGCGCTCACCTTCACCGGCGACACGGCGCTCGAATGGCGCGTGAAGTACGCGAAGCCGTTCTTTGATCATTGGCTGAAGGGCGGCCCGGACCCCAAGACGCCGCCAGTGCTCACGTATGCGACCGGCACCAACCAGTGGAACGTGTCGCAGCGCTGGCCCATGGGCACGGCGACGCCGATTTATCTGGCGGCGGGTGGCATGGCCACGTTCGACAAGCCGGGGGCGTCCGGGCGTGAGGACTACATCAGCGACCCTGCCAAGCCCGTTCCCTTCATCCCGCGCCCCATCGACATGGGCGACCCCGTGCAGTGGAAGCCCTGGCTGGTGCACGACCAGCGTTTCGTGACGGGCCGTCCCGATGTGGCGGTCTGGACGACTGCGCCGCTCGGGAAGCCAGTGCACATCATGGGCGCGCCCGAGGTCGAGTTGTTTGCATCCACGACCGGTACGGACAGCGACTGGGTGGTCAAACTCATCGACGTCTATCCGAACGACGTACCAGAGGCCGCTGCGCAAGGGGCGAAGCCCTCGATGGCCGGATACGAGCTACCCATCGGCATCGAGATCTTTCGCGGACGTTACCTGAAAAGCTTCGCGCAGCCCTCGCCCCTCGAACCTGGCAAGGTGGAGCGCTACACGTGGAAGCTGCCCGACGTCGATCACGTGTTCCTGCCGGGCCACCGGATCATGGTGCAGGTGCAATCGACGCTGTTCCCGCTGTACGACCGCAACCCACAGACGTACGTGGAGAACATCATGTACGCGAAGAAAAACGATTATCGGAAAGCAACGCAGAGCATCTGGTTCGGCGGCGCGAACGCCAGCTCCGTAGTATTGCCCGTGGTCCCCTAGGGTTCTGGGCCTATCCTGGCCGCGTCACGTGTCCGGTTCGAATCCTCGGCGGCGGAGTGGAGTGGAGAGGGGCCGCGCGTCTCGCCTGCTCGATATCTGCGATCGTCCTGCGCGCCAGTTCCGCCGTAGCCTCCTCCCGGCGGGCGGCGTCACAGAAGAGGCTCAGAGCCGCCAGAGCCTCGCGGGCGATTCCCTGGGCGCTGAAGATCCAGAGTGCTCCGCTTCCGCCAAGGCCGACAGTGCACTCTGAATCTCTCCCATCTGCTCGAAAGCGTGCTCTCGCTTCAGCAAGACTCGCCCCATTGCGAAAGGTCTCCTCCAGGCACTGCTCTAGCCTGATCGAGCGTTCCAAGGACTCGGGAAATCGACGCTCGGCGCGGCGCAGAGATGCTTCGAGATCGAGGAGGCGCCACTCGGCCAGCAAATCAGGGTCTGACTGGGCCGACCCCGCCCGCCAGAGGTCCCAAGCGCGCGCGAAGGCCTCATCGGCACCGGAGTGGTCGTTGCCGACCCAGCGGGCATTGGCGATGTGCGCCCAGCAGTAGCCCTGCACGCGGGAGCGCCAGCTCTCCTCGCCTGGAACTCGCTCAGCGATGGACAGCCAGGTCCGCCAATTCCAGAGCTTCCTCCACTTTATGAGCCGCCATCCGCTCGCTCTCGTGACTGACCAACTCCGCCAACGCCCAACTCCTTGAATTCCGGGAAGACTGCTACCAAGTCCAACCGGTCCAAACGTGTGACCACCTTCAGTCGTTGCCAGAGTGCTTCGCTCGTCTTCTCCTGCCTCCTTCTGCGAATCAGGCTAGCGCGGGACTCTTCGGCAGTGCTCTTCGCCGCAGAGCAGGCGGCGGCCATGGAACCACGTTCGATTGCACGAAGCTCTGCGGGAGAGAGAGCGAT
>CAXTNS010000077.1:0-11115 GCA_964245465.1 uncultured Thermoanaerobaculia bacterium | reverse complement strand
CCTCTATGCCTTGACAGATGAGCTCGTGGGCAAGCAGAAGCACGTCGACAGCTTCTGGAGAAGCAATTGGCCTCGATGAGAACATCCAAAGTTTCGCGTGTCAGATCTTTGGCGCCCGTTTCATACTGTGAAATGGCACGAGGCGGGTGCCGAGGCCGAGCTCCGGAGGGTCATCGAGTGTGTTCTGGCGGATCGGATAGCGTCGGCCCTCCAGGATCTCCGGGCCGTGCTGGCAAGTACCGAAGGCGACGAGGAGAACAAGCAGCTGTGAGCTCCTCCGTCGTCGACACGCAACAAACACCCTCTTTCCCGAACACCCGCGGCTCGGGTTTAAGTTGCCTGCCTTTCAAGGCGGCGACGCGGGTTCGAATCCCGCTGGGGATACCAAACGGAACTCTCGCCCGCAAACTCGCCAAAAACGCTGAAGAATCCAGAGGTTACGGGGGTTCGAATCTCTCCGGATTCGAGGTGCAGCCCCTCGGGGAAGATCGCCTTCTGGAGCCTCTGGCGCTGTTCGAGGTCCGCCTGCACCCACAAGGTACCGGCGTTGCTGGCCAGATGGATGGCGTACTCGAGCGCCGCTTCGACGTCCAACTCGGCTCCACGGGTCTGGTGGAGCTTCATCTCGGCCTGAGTGAGATCCTCCAAGAGCTTCACCTTCATGCGGTCGTAGGTGTCCTGGTCGATCGTCCTCTGGTAGACGAACGCCTCGTCGAGGCGATCCCGTCTATGGCGGAGATCCCGGACCTTGCGCTCCAGCACTTCCCGGTGCGCGGTCACGTCGGCCTGGCGCGCCTTCCACAGGTCTAAAACAATCGCGCGAAACAGGGCCAGGTACTCGGGTTCAGGACGAAGGCTGCTCAGCAGGTCCAGGAACTTCTGCTCGAGCACTTCTGCACGCTCCCGGCTCTGGTTGCATCGAGCTCCGGCTGGACAGTGGTAATACGGGTACTTCGTGCCCTTCTTGCCCTTAGACCAGCTCGACGTGAGAGGGCGGCCGCAGTGGCCGCAACAAACGAAGGCTCTGAGCGGGAAATCCTCTCGGCGCCTCTGGTAGGCGGCCACTGTGAGGCCCTCACCCGCCAACTGCGCCTGCACACGCCAGAAGGTCTCGTCGTCCACAAGGGGAGGGAAGTTGCCCTTCACGTCAACGCCCCATCTGTGGACGATGATCCGGGAGATATAGAGGGGATTGCGAAGCAGGGCTTCGAAGCGGGATCTCGAGAGGGGAACGCCTCGAACAGAGCGGAGCCCCCGCTCGGTGACAAGCTGATGGACATCAGCCCGGGTCTTGAGCCCTGAAGCGACCTCCTGAAACGCAAGCTTCACGAGCGGAGCTCGGGCAGGGTCAGGAATCATGGACCTGCCTCCCGAGCGCACGTGCAGATAGCCCACCGGGGCCGCCCAGCACCAAGCCCCTCCCTGGAGCGCGTTGAGCATGCTCTCCTTGACCCGGGTCGCCTTGATCTCGTTATCGAGCTGGGCAAACACCGAGAGCATGCCTTCCATGGCACGGCCGGTCGGAGTGTCGTCGATCGGCTGAGCCGCGGCTCGGAGGGTGATCCCCAGTCCAGCAAGCAGGCGCCTGAGGATCTGGTGATCGTACTGGTCTCTGCTCAACCGGTCGACCGCGTACACCACGAGGGTATGGAGGCTCTTGCGGTGCTGCTGGCAGTACCGGAGCAAGGCCTGCAGCTCTGGCCGGTCTGTCGTCTTTGCGCTCTCGCCCTCCTCAACGAAGACCCTGTCGACCTCGATCCCGTTTCGTGCGCAGTAGTCGCGACAGGCTCGCTCTTGAGCAGGAAGGGAGAGCGATGTCACCTGCTCCTTGGTTGAAACCCTGCAGTAGATGACTCCACGCTTCATGCCGAAGTGCGCTCCTTCGCTAGGAACACGGTCAGAGCCACATCTGCCAGGCCGTACATCTGGTCTCGAAGCCGGGCAAGCTGTTCGTCAGAAAGATTCTCGGCCTTCTTGCCAAGAATCTTCCTGCACTGGTCGACCGAGAGCATAGCACCCCTCTAGCGAACTGAGATCGCGTCTTCAGGCGCCTTTGGGCACTCTGGACGATCTTCAGAGCAGACAGTTGCCTGCCAGAGGGCCCGGAAGGTGAGTCCGGGCGGGCGACCCAATGCGTGGCGTTCGGTTAGCACGAGAGTTACTTTAATCTGTCGGGCGGTGCCGCACAAGACCTGTGCACCTCGCGAGCGCGGGCTAGTTCGGCAATAGCGTTGAGTGGATTCCCCGCAAGAATGGCACGCTGCTCCGGAGGCGAGCGTGATCTCTTCCCACTAACCCGCCTTCTTAGTAAGGTATGGGTCGTCTTGGACATGCGAGAGGCCCGCTGCCAGGCAAGGAACGGCCTGACCGGCTCGGTATCTCTGCGCATCCATCCCTTGGAAGGTGATGTGCCTCACCCATGGTAGGTTCCGACCTCACACATTAACGAAGCTAGAGAGTAGCCTTTCGAAATGCCCGTTGACCTCGACTTGCTCTTGAAGCTGCGCCTAGTCGTCGCCCGGTACGGCGAAATGGACGGGGCTCGCTGGTGGAACACCCGCGGACAGTTGGGCTCCCTCGGAGCCAAGGCTCTGCAACGGGGCTTCCCGCGCACCCACTCCTTTGCCCAAGCGCGCTCGGTCTTCGCCGTGGCGTCCTATCGCTGCACCGAGGTCTTCGATCCTCCGCCGGACTTCACCACGCTCTGGCGTCTCCCGGAAGTCCTGGAAGAGGACTTCGACGCCCGTTGGGAGCACTGGCTCGACCATGCCGGGGAGTGGTCAGAGTTCTTCACTCGCCTCCAAGCTCTTCCCGAGGGAAGCCTGGCTGACGTTCTGCGAGAGCTCGGCCTCGTCTCTCACCCGGACCTCGAGGCCTGCTCGCGCCTGCGGCGCTCGGCCGAAGGGCGAGCGGTCCCCCTCCCGGGGACCTTCCGCTCCGATGACACCACGCTCATCCTGCTCGTCCTGGGCTTCTCTCGCGGCGAGCCAGGCTCCTTGGCCGTCCCCTACATCCGGCGGGAGGACGAATGACCGCGAAGCGCTTGCCTGAGGGCAGCCGCGCCCACGTGGTCTCGTCCTTCACGCTCGTCAAGGGGGCCATGATCTCGGAGACGTACACGGTCTTTTCCGCCTGGGACTTCACGAAGTCGAAACGGGAGAACCTCGACCGGCTACGCGCGGAAAACTTCATCGGGGCTTCCAGCGAGACCTGGGTTCGCGACGTCGCCAAGGTCCTCAACCGGCGCTTCGATCCTGACGGACGGGACCGCCCCCTCGTGCTCCTCGCCAAGGAGGGGTGCGATCTCGCGGTCTGGAAGCCGCTCCTCCTGTGGCACATGACTCAGGACGAGTTCCTCCTGCGCGACTTCCTGGTGGGCTGGCTCTATCCCGCCTACGAGGCAGGAACCTACCGGGTTCGCCCTCAGGACCTCTATCCCTATTTGCAGCAGGTCCGCCGCCGCGGCGGCGTCACCGAGCACGCCTGGAGCGAAAACACGCTGCACCGGGTCGCAGCGGGCCTTCTGAAGATCTCGACCGACTTCGGCCTCCTCAAGGGCTCGGCGGTTAAGCGGTTCGGCTCGTACCACCTCCCCGAGCCAAGCTTTCTGTACCTCCTGCACGCCATGCGGGAGACAGTCAAGAATCCTCGTCAATTGATCGAAGCAGACGACTGGAGAATGTTTTTTCTCCAGGCCTCTGACGTCGAGCGCGAGATCCTCCGCCTGCATCAGTTCCGGAAGCTGGAATATCAAGTAGCGGGCAGCCTTGCGGAGCTCAAGCTACCCGCCGCCACATTGCTCGACTACGTGGAGGCCATGGCCGCATGAGCGAATTCGAGCACCGCTTGAAGCACGACCTCGAGCCCGTGCTCCAGAGCCAGGACCCGCGCGAACGCTTGAGTGTCTACCACGACATGCCGTTCGCGATCTTCCGCTACGACCCAGAGGAGGAGCTCGAACTGCGGCGGCAGATCAAGATGTTGCAGATCCGCCTCGAACAGCAAGGGAAGTCCGTCCACCGGATCTCCCTCGCCGAGTGCCTCGACTTCGCCATGGAGTCCGAACGCCCGCTGTCCGAGTGGTTCGAAGTGGAGCGCGACCTTGGTCTTCCAGCCATGGTGGACACGATCCACAGCGTTCTTGCGGACTACCGCCCTCTCGTGGAGCTCGTAGCGGAACGCCTCCCACGGGACGCCGACCCTCTCCGAGACATCGTCTTCCTCTGGCGCACCGGAGCCCTCTTCCCCGTCTATCGAACGTTTTCGCTGCTCGAGCAGCTCAAGGGGTACACCCAGGTGCCGACGGTTCTCTTCTACCCAGGCCACCTCGACGGACCGGCCGGCCTCAAGTTCATGGGAGTCCTGGAGGCCGAGCACAACTATCGAGCCAAGATTTTCTGATGATGACAATGAACTACACGACGCGAAAGATCCGGCAGCTCTTCAGCTCCAATATCTCCCGAACCATCGAGGAGGTCATCAAGGTCGATCAGGTCACCGAGGAGATCCTCCGCGAGGAGATCGAGGAGTACATCGCGACCGGCGCAATCAAGAAATACTTCCGCAACGTCCTCGGAGCCTACCGCGACACCCTCGGCCATCCCACGGAAGGCATCGGTATATGGATCTCCGGCTTCTTCGGCTCCGGCAAGTCGAGCTTCGCGAAGATGCTCGGCCTCGCCATCGCGAACCGCCAGATCGCGGGCCAACCCACGGCGCGACGTTTCGCCGACCGCGTCGGAGACCGGGAAATCGACGCCCTGCTCGCGGTGATCAACGAGAAGATCCCGACCCACACGGTGATCTTCGACGTCTCCACGGAGCGCGGAATCCGTAGCGGCAACCAGATGCTCACCGAGATCATGTACGGGCTCTTCCTCCAGAGCCTGGGCTATGCCAAGGATCTCGACCTTTCGGAGCTGG
The DNA here is from genome assembly GCA_964245465.1 of uncultured Thermoanaerobaculia bacterium. Classification (GTDB taxonomy): domain Bacteria; phylum Acidobacteriota; class Thermoanaerobaculia; order Multivoradales; family UBA5704; genus DATARR01. Next base: position 6,192 of record CAXTNS010000077.1, on the reverse strand, counting down.
AGATCTCGCTCGAAGCCGAAGGTCGTCTCGATCGATTCGTCGCGGCCTACAGAGAAGTTATCAAGAAGGACTGGGATACCGAAAAGGGTAAAGTGGCCTTCGCTCTGAACGAGGCCAGCCGCGTCCTGCACCATCTCGACCCCGCGACCTATCCCTTGCCGGATTCCTGGGTGCGGGCCATCAAGGGAAGAGCTGACATCTCCCCGGGGAAACTCGCCGAACGCTGCGACGAGCTCATGTGCCGACGCAGGCCGGGTCAAAACCTCCTGTTCGTCGTGGACGAGGTCGGTCAGTTCGTGGCGCGCGACGTCCAGAAGATGCTCGACCTGATGGGTATCGTCCAAAGCCTCGGCCGGATCGGACGCGGCAAGCACTGGCTCGCCGTCACCTCCCAGGAGAAGCTTACGGAATTGGTCAGCGGCCTGGACGACCGGAGAACCGAGCTGCCGCGGCTGATGGACCGCTTCCCGCTCCAGGTCCACCTCGAATCTTCGGACATCTCGGAGGTCACCAGCCGGCGGGTCCTCCACAAGGGCTCAGACGCGGAGAGCCTTCTCGGGAAACTTTTCGACGATCACCGTGGACGGCTCACGGACACCACGCGCGTCACCGCGGATTTCCGCTTGGCGGAGCTGACCCGCCAGGGGTTCATCGATCTCTATCCCCTGCTCCCCTACCAGATCGATCTTATCGTCCGCATCGTCTCCGGCCTGCGCACCCAGGGCGGCGCCAGCCGGCACGTCGGCGGCGCCAATCGCACGATCATCAAGCTGGCCCAGCAGCTCCTGATTAATCCGGCCGTCCAACTCGCGGAGCAGCCGGTCGGCACCCTGGCGCGGATTGATCAGGTGTATGACCTCATCGAAGGCAACATCGGCAGCGAAGTCCGCACCAAGATCACTGAGATCCCCCGGCGGGTCGATCACCCCTTGGCGCAGAAGGTCGCGAAGGCTGTCTGTCTGCTCCAGTACGTGCAGAGCGTTCATCGCACGGCGGAAAACATCGCGGCGGCCCTGTTCCCTAGTGTCGACGCCGATTCGCAGCTCCCGGCCGTCAAGGAGGCGCTCAAGGAGCTTGTCGCGGCTCACCAGGTCCGGCCCGGAGAAGACGGCTATCGCATCCCCACTCCTGCCGAGGACGACTGGGAGCACAACCGCATGGGCCTGTCTCCCCGGCCGGGAGACATCCACCGTCTCCAGGCCGAGACGCTCGCTTCGTTCTGGCAGCCCCAGCCGTCCCACACGTTCCTGGACACCAAGGTCTTTAGGGCCGGCCTCGCCCTTCAAGGCCGCGAGATCGAGCAAGGGGACATCTCCTTCCAGTTGTACCTCGCCGAAGGCCCCAAGGAGCACACCGCGCTCGCTGCCGAGTTGCGAGCCCGCAGCCAACAGGAGCACAGGAGCGTCTTCTGGGCCGTCGCCCTCAACGAGGCCATCGACCGCGAGACCGTCGAGCTGTTCCGGTCCAAAGAGATGGTCGCGCGAAAGGAGCGGGAGGCCAAGACCTCGGAAGAGACCCGGCTGATCAGCGAAGAGAAGGTTCGCCAGCGCCGGCATCAGGAGGAGCTGCGCCGCCTGTTCCGGGCGGCCTGCCTCTCCGGCTTCGTCTACTTCCGCGGCAACGACCGCAGCCCCGGCGAGCATACGATCGAGGTCGCTCAGGCCGCGAGAGAGATCCTGGGCCAGGTCCTGCCGTCGGTCTTCGATCGTTACCATGAGGCGGCGGCCCGGGTGCAGAAGAAAGACGTGGACGCTCTCCTCGCCTCGGAAAACCTCCAGGGCCTCACCCCGGTCTTCAGCACCCTTCAGCTCCTCCGGGATGAAAAGGGCAAGCCCGTCTTCCGCACCGAGAGTGGACCGCTGACCGAGGTGATGCGCCGCATCCGGGAGCGGGCCGACTACGGCGAGGCCGTCAGTGGCCGGTATCTCGAAGTCGAGCTTGCCAAGGAGCCCTTCGGATGGGATTTCGAGGTCGTGCGTCTCCTCGTCCTCTCCCTCCTCCGTGCCGGGAAGATCGAAATGACGAGCCGGGGCCAGACGGTCGATTCGGCCCGGAGCCTCGAAGCCCGCGAGACCTTCAACAACAATAACCTCTTCCGCCAGGCATCGTTCCGGCCCAAGCAGGACGTCGCCTTCGAGGAGCTCATCCGCGCCGCCGAGGCCTTCCGCGAAACCTTCGGGCACGAGGTCAAGGAGCTCGCCGCCGCATCCATCGCAGCCGAGCTGCGCCGCGAGGTAGACCGCCATGCGGACACCGTCGCCTCGGCCCTGGCCATCCTGACCCGCGAGCGTCTCCCCGGTGGAAACCTCCTCGCGTCTGCTCTGGGTGAAATGAAGGCGATCGTGCGCGGCTCCGACGAAAGCGCCATCTCAGGCTTCAACAGCGCTCACCGCTCGATCAAGGAGGCGGTCCAGAGGGCCGCCGAGCTCGAACTGTCTCTCTCCGAGCCGCGGCTCCGCGACCTGGCACGCGCCCGCGAGGCGCTTTCCGTCGCCTGCCCCTTCCTGCGTGACGAGCCCGACCTTGCGGACGACCTCCGCCACGACGCGGACCGGCTCGCGGACATGCTCGGCCGCGAGACCTTCTTCCGCGAGCTGCCAGCGATCGAACAGATCACCGGAAGGCTCGCCGCCGAATACGACCGCCGCTACGAACAGGCCCTCGCCGATCGCATCGAGACCTACCGCAAGGCCCTGGAAGCTCTCTCGGGAACCTCAGGGTGGGCCGAGCTTTCGGACGAACGGCGGCAGGTGATCGCTGAGCCTTTGCAGCGGGGCACCCTGCGGCCGGACGCCCGTTCGCCGATCCCCCAGCTCTGCGCCGACCGTGATGCTTGCAGCCTGCGCTTGAAGACAGCCATCTCGGAAGTCCACAAGATCCTCGCTGGCGAACGGTACGTGGAAGTGAACCTCGCCAGCTACTTCGAAGGCGGCATCGAGAACGAAGAGCAGCTCGAAAAGGCGCTCGACGGCATTCGCGAGGAGTGCTCCCGCTGGATCGGTGCCGGCAAGAAGGTGATCGTGCAATGAGGGAGATCCCGAGTCCGATTTCCCGCCAGTCCCAATCCGGTCCCCAAAGCCGGCGCTCTGAGGCAAGTCTCCATGGATAAGACCACCCGCGCCGCCATCGAGAAGGCCGCCCAGCGCGCCAGGAAGCTGCTGGAGGCCGACTTCGCCGAGCAGCTCGAGGGCACCTACGACATCCTCCTCTCCGGGCAGGCGGCCCCGTCGGGCGGTCCCCCCCTCACCCCCCGGCCGCGCCTGCTGCGCGAGAAGATCGTCGCCGCCGTCCAGCACAAGCGGGCGGCCGGCATGGAGCCCGCCGAAGCTGTTCTCGACTACCGGCGCGACGCGGCCTTTACTGCCCTGAACCGCTTTGTCGCCCTCAAGATGCTCGAAGCCCGTGGCCTGGTCCTGGAGTGCCTCTCCAAAGGAGAGCACTCGAGTGGCTACCGTGAATTCTGCGGCCTCGCTCCGGGTGTTCCCCTGCTTCCGAACGACGCCGGGTACCGGCTGTACCTCGAATGCATCCTCGACGAGCTCTCCACCGTGGTGAAAGTCCTCTTCGACCGCCGGGACGCGGCCTCGGTTCTCTGGCCCCGCCGGCGGGCGCTCGATGAGCTGCTGGAAACGCTCAATGGACCCGAGCTCGCCGGCGTCTGGCAGAAGGACGAGACGATCGGCTGGGTCTATCAGTATTTCAACTCTCCAGAAGAGCGGCGGGCTATGCGGGAGGCCTCCCAGGCTCCCCAGAACAGCCGCGAGCTTGCCGTGCGGAATCAATTCTTCACACCGCGGTATGTCGTGCAGTTCCTTACAGACAATACCCTTGGCCGGATTTGGTATGAGATGCGCCGGGGCCACACGCAGCTTGTGGATCTTTGCGAGTACATGGTGCGGCGGCCCGAGGAGGAGTATGAGCCACGCTCGAAGAAAGACCCCCGGGACCTGCGCGTCCTCGATCCCGCTTGCGGCTCCGGCCATTTTCTCCTCTATGCCTTCGATCTCCTCCTTGTGATCTACGAAGAGGCCTGGGCTGATGCTGAGTCGCCACTTTTTGAGGAGACGGGTCGTACACTGTGGGCCGACTATCCCACGTTCGACGGGCTCCGGCGAGAGCTTCCCGGGCTCATCCTCCGGCACAATCTGCACGGCGTGGATATCGATTCCCGCTGCGCTCAGATCGCGCAGCTCGCATTGTGGCTGCGAGCGCAAAGGGCACTTCGTGACTTCAGATTCGGGCGTGACAAGCGCCCCCCTATTAGGCGGACTAATATAGTAACTGGTGAGCCCATGCCCGGAGAACTCGACCTCTGGGAAGAGTTTGTGTCTCAGCTTGAAGACCAAAAACTCGGATTCTACTTTGAATCGTTAATCGATCGACTGAAGCAGGCGGACGAAGTCGGGTTACTCCTTCGAGTTGAAGAACTCGCGCAACTTTCGCCGAGGAAAGGGGAGACAGGAGATCTTTTCGCTCCCTCCGTCCAGAGTATGCACTCTGCGCTCGAGCGATTTACGGCAAAGACGTTTGCCACTCCTTCAGCACGACGTCGCCTGTTTAGGGATGATGCTATCCAAGGACTCGGCCTTCTTCGACTAGCCGAGAGGCGATTTGACGTAGTCCTGATGAATCCCCCTTTTGGCGCCGCTGCTCAGCCATCGAAGGAAGAATTGGATACTTCTTACCCGGAAACCAAGAACGATCTCTATGGGATGTTTCTCCAGCGTGGCGTTGAGCTTCTCGTTCCTCGCGGCTACCTGGGAGCCATTACCTCCGGAACCTATTTCCATTTGGCTACTTTCGCCAAGCTACGGATGATGCTTCTGACTCAAGTGTCACCGAAACTATTTGTTGACCTCGGTACAGGAGTGATGGACGAAGCGGCCGTCAGTGCGGCATCCACGGTTATCGAACACAAGAGACCAACCGATACGCAGCAAGTCAAGTTTCTAGATCTTCGATTCGCAGCCGATCGCGAAGTCGTTTTGTCTCAACTAGTCGGACCACCCACTCAAGGAACTTCACGCCTGTGTTCGGTGATCAGTGTCGGACAGCTGCGCCGACTGCCTGGGTCCATCTTCGCCTACTGGCTTACAGATCAAGCACGCCATGTTTTCGATCAGCTATCTCCACTCGGAGATTACGCAAAAGCGAGCTTCGGCCTGCACTGCAGAGGCGGCGATGAGCGATTTTACAGAGCCTGGTGGGAGATATCACCCGACGAGCTCACGGGTAAGGAGTGGCCGCCTGTGTTCTTAGGTGGTAAGCCACAGCATTTCTACAGAGACACCTACTACGTAGTGGACTGGCGGCAGGATGCACGGGCGCTCAAAGAAGTGGCAAGTCAAGCGAGCGGGGGAACTTTTACCGGCCGAGAATACTATTTCACGCCTGGACTAACCTATATCTATACGGCACAAACAACCTTCTCTGTTCAGCCATTCCCTCGCGGGTGTATATTCACAGCGGCGGCACATGGATTGTTTCCATCAGATCAGCGTGATTTTTGGCTCTGGCTAGCATGGCTAAACAGCGAGCCCGTTCGTCTTATCACAAAGGTCATAAATCCTAATCGCTTTTTTCAAACATCCTATGTGCGACAGATCCCGGTACCAAAGTTGGAGAATAGGCGCAGCGATCTAGAATCTCTTGCTCGTGAAGCTGTTGGAATAGCAATTGCGCACATCGGCGGAGACGAATGCAGCCGCCGCTACAGTGGGGATTGGGCTACGCAGGCTGGCAGTCGGCACCCATTTCACTTCGCTTGTGACATCGCCACCAATCTCTCGCGACGTTTGGCTGACATTCGGTTGCAAGTTAGCGAGATCGTTATGGAATCCTATGGCCTGAGTTCGGTCGATATGCATGAGCTATCTAGCCGAGTAGGACCCTCAACTGCCCAGCCTCTTCCCGGGGAGGTTGATCTCGTAGGAGGAGGCCCACTTAGTGCTGCACAAGAGCATGTTTCCGCTCTAATAGGCATCGCTCTCGGACGCTGGGACGCTCAAGCATGGAGACACGAGGCAGCCAAATGTGAGCAGGACCCCTTTGGTGATCTGCCACTGCCCGCCATTAGAGAATCTCGGGCTGCGATCGAGGGAATTCTCGTTGATGATCCGGGGCATCGCGGTGACATTGCTGCACATATCAAGTCCGCGTTCGACCGTCTATGGGGCCAGGGCGCGGAAACCG
>CAXTNS010000076.1:241-15589 GCA_964245465.1 uncultured Thermoanaerobaculia bacterium | reverse complement strand
CGGCGACCACGCGATCCTGCTCGGCGAGCTCGCGGCGCTGAAGGCGCTCGGCAAGCGCGTCTTCCACGTCCGCGCGGCAGCGGCCGGCGATCTCGGGCGGCTGCGGCAGCGGATCGGCTCGCGGCCGGTCCTCCTGCCCTCCGGCCTGAGCAGGGGCGCCAAGGACCTCGCCCGGCGCGAGGGGGCGACCCCGTTCATGGTCCTGCTCGCGGCCTTCGACGCCTTGCTCCACCGGTACTCCGGGCAGGAAGACCTGGTGGTGGGTTCGCCCGTGGCCAACCGTAACCGGCGGGAAATCGAGGGATTGATCGGTTTCTTCGTCAACACCCTGACCCTGCGGGTCGGGCTCGCGGGCGACCCCGGCTTCCAGGAGCTGGTGGAGCGGGTGCGCGCGGCGGCTCTGGGGGCCTAGGACCACCAGGACATGCCGTTCGAGCGGCTGGTCGAGGCGGTGGCGGCCCACCATCTGGTCGACCGGTCGCTCAACCGGGCACCCCTGTTCCAGATCCTCTTCCTGCTCCAGAACGCGCCCATGCCGGCCCTGGAATTCGCCGGTCTCGGGTGGACGCCGGTCGCGGCCCACAACGGCGCCGCCAAGTTCGACCTGACGCTGGCCCTGTGGGACGACGGGCAGGGGCTCGCCGGCTCCATCGAGTATGACGCCGACCTGTTCGACGCCGGTACCGTGGACCGACTGGTGGGGCACTTCGAGGCCCTGCTCGCGGGCGCCGTGGCCGATCCCGGCCAGCCTGTCTCCGAGCTGCCGCTGCTGACCGGGACCGAGCGGAGCCAGATCGCAGCAGGGTGGGACGGCGGCCTCGTGCTCGGAGAGGCCGCCTGCCTGCACGAGCTGTTCACGGCGCAGGCGGCGCGGACGCCCGGAGACACGGCCCTGGTCTCCGGCTCCGAGCGGTTGACGTACGGCGAGCTCGCGGACCGAGTCCGCCGGCTGGCGCGGCGCCTCGCCTGGCTGGGCGTGAGGCCGGAGGTGCCGGTGGGGATCTGCGCCGAACGCACGCCGGAGATGGTGATCGGCATGCTGGCCGTGCTCTCCGCCGGGGGAGCGTACGTGCCGCTCGATCCGAAGTACCCGGCGCAGCGGCTGCGCTGGATCCTGGAGGACCTCCAGGAAGGAGAGGAGCCGCCTCTCGTCCTCGCCCAGCGGCGTCTCCTGCCCCGGCTGGAGGGTCTCGCGGCGCGCACGGTCTGCGTCGACGAGGACTGGCCGGCGGGCGAAGAAGTGGAGCCCCGTCCTGCCGGCGCCGACAATCTGGCCTACGTCATCCACACCTCGGGCTCGACGGGACGGCCCAAGGGGGTCGCCATCGAGCACCGCACGGCCTCGCTCCTGGTCCCCTGGTCCCGGGAGGTGTTCTCGGACGGGGAGATGGCGGGCATGCTCGCCTCGACGTCGATCAACTTCGACCTTTCGGTCTTCGAGCTGTTCGTCCCCCTGTCCCGTGGCGGCAAGCTGATCTTGGCCGACAACGCCCTGGAGCTGTCCGTGACGTCGGCCCGGGATGAGGTCTCCCTGATCAACACCGTGCCCTCGGCCATGGCCGAGCTGGTGCGCATGGGCGGCCTTCCCGCCTCGGCGCGCACGGTCTGCCTCGCCGGCGAGGCTCTCTCCCGGGCCCTGGTGGACAGCCTCTACGCGACCGGCACGGTGGATCGGGTCTGGAACCTCTACGGTCCGTCCGAGGACACCACGTACTCGACCGGCGTCCGAGTGCCACGTGGCGAGCAGCGGGCGCCCACCATCGGCCGGCCTCTCCCGGGCACCCGGAGCTACGTGCTCGACCGCCATCTGAAGCCCCTGCCGCTGGGCGTGCCGGGCGAGCTGTTCCTGGCCGGCGCGGGTCTTACCCGCGGCTACCTGCGGCGGCCGGACCTGACGGCGGAGCGGTACGTGCCCGATCCGTTCGGACCTCCAGGCACGCGCATGTACCGCACGGGCGACCTCGTCCGCCTGATGTCCGACGGCCAGCTCGAGTACCTGGGCCGGGTGGATCATCAGGTCAAGATCCGTGGCTTCCGCATCGAGCTGGGGGAGATCGAGGCGGCGCTCGCGGCGCACGAGGCCCTGGCGGACGCCGTGGTGCTGGCCCCCGAGGACCACTCCGGTGGCCGGCGCCTGATCGCCTATGCCGTGCCCGCTCCCGCTGTCACCGGGGAGGCGCCCTCGGGTTCCGAGCTGCGCGACTTCCTGCGCCGCCGCCTGCCGGAGTTCATGGTGCCGTCGGGCTTCGTCTTCCTGCCCGAGCTGCCGCGGACACCCAATGGCAAGGTGGACCGCCGGGCGCTCGCCCTGCTGGAGCCGGTGAAGGAGAGGGGAGAGGAAGAGGCCGGAGCGCCCCTCGACCCCACGGCCGAGCTGCTCGCCGGGATCTGGTCGGACGTCCTGGGGATCGACCAGATCGGGGCCGGCGCCGACTTCTTCGACCTCGGCGGCCACTCGCTGCTCGCCACGCGGGTCGTGGCGCGGGTGCGCGAGGTCTTCGGCGTGGACCTCCCCTTGCGCGCCCTGTTCGAGACGCCCGGCCTGACCACCTTGGCGTCGCGGATCGGCGGAGAGGTGTCCACCGGCCTGTCTCCCATCCCGCCGGTGCCCCGCGACGGTCTGCTCCCTCTCTCCTTCTCCCAGGAACGGCTCTGGTTCCTCGACCAGCTCGATCCCGGGAGCGCGGCCTACAACGTGCCGTTCGCTCTGTCTCTATCGGGCGACCTCGACGTGCCGGCCCTGGCGGCGGCGCTCGCCGGTGTCGTGTGCCGCCACGAGGCGCTACGCACCACGTTCCTCCGCGATCCCGAGACGGGCCATCCGGTGCAGGTGATTGCCCCAGCCGGCTCCGTCGCGCTGCCTGTGATCGACCTGTCGGCCCTGCCGGAGGCTGCGGAAGCGGCGCGGTTGGGCGCGGAGGAGGCCCGCCGGCCATTCGATCTCGCCTGCGGGCCGCTCCACCGGTTCCGCCTCCTCCGGACCGGAGAGCGCGAGCACCGCCTGATCGTGAGCTTGCACCACACGGTCTCCGACGGCTGGTCGATCCCCATCTTCCTGCGCGAGTTGGCGGCGCTCTACGGCGGCTCCTCCTTGCCGGAGCTGCCGGTGCAGTACGCCGACTACGCGGTCTGGCAACGCGTCCGGCTCTCATCGCCGGAGGTTCTGGAGGCGCAGATGGCGTACTGGCGCGAGCGGCTGGCCGGCGCGCCTGAAGCGCTCGACCTGCCGCTCGACCATCCACGGCCGGCGGTGCAGAGCCTGCGCGGCGGCCGGGTCTCCGCCACCCTGCCGGAGGATCTAGTCCGCGAGCTGCGTGTCCTGGCCCGGCGGCAGGGGACGACACCGTTCATGGTCTTCCTGGCCGGCTTCCAGGCTCTGCTCGCCCGCCTCTCCGGACAGGAGGACGTGCTCGTGGGCTCGCCGGTCGCCAACCGCGGGCGCATCGAGATCGAGGGGCTGATCGGCTTCTTCGTCAACACGCTGACGATGCGCGGCGACCTCTCCGGTGATCCCGGCTTCGCCGAGCTGCTGGCGCGGACCCGTGAATCGGCGCTCGGCGCCTGGGTCCATCAGGACATCCCCTTCGAGCGTCTGGTCGAAGAGCTGCGGCCGGAGCGCGGCCTTTCCCGTGCGCCCCTGTTCCAGGTCCTCCTCACGCATCAGGCCGCGCCGGACGGGGTGCTGGAACTGCCCGGGCTCGCGGCCCGGGTGCTGGAGTTGGCGAGCGGCACGGCCAAGCTCGAGCTGACCCTGGGGATCTCAGAGGGTTGGGAGAACGCCGAAGGGATCGAGACAGCCCTGGAGTACGACGCCGACTTGTTCGATCCCGCCACGGCCGGCCGGCTGCTGGAGCGCTTCACGGCCCTCCTTGCCGCGGCGGCGGCCGATCCCGGGCGCGGTCTCTGGGACCTGCCGCTGCTCGGTGAGGCGGAGCGCCACCAGCTTCTCCTGGACTGGAACGACTCCGATCCTGACGTGGCGGAGATCTGCCTGCACCAGCTCTTCGCGGCGCAGGCGCGGCGCACGCCCGGTCTGCCGGCGCTGGTCTTCGGCTCCTCTCGGCTTTCCTACGCCGAGCTCGACGAGCGCGCCGGCCGCTGGGCGCGCCGCTTGGCTTGGCTGGGCGTGGGGCCCGAGGTGATGGTGGGCATCTGCGCCGAGCGCTCGCCCGAGATGGTGGTCGGCATGCTCGCCGTGCTCAAGGCCGGCGGCGCCTACGTGCCGCTCGATCCCAAGTACCCGACTCAGCGGCTGGCCTGGATCCTGGAGGACCTGCAGGATGGGATCACCTCCCCGGTCGTCCTCACGCAACGTCGGCTCCTGCCGCGTCTCGAAGGCCTGGCGGCGCGCCCGGTCTGCCTCGACGAGCCCTGGCCCGAGGGCGAGGAGGCCGAACCGCGCCCGGCGGAACTGGGCAATCTGGCGTACGTGATCTACACCTCGGGCTCGACGGGCCGCCCCAAGGGAGTGGCCATCGAGCACCGCACGGCCGCCGCCCTGGTGCCCTGGTCACGCGGGGTGTTCTCGGACGAGGAGATGGCCGGCGTGCTCGCCTCGACGTCGATCAACTTCGACATGTCGGTCTTCGAGCTGTGGGTGACGCTCGCCCGCGGCGGCAAGCTGATCCTGGCGGCCAACGCCCTGGAGCTGCCGTCGCTGCCGGCGAAGGACGAGGTGACGCTGATCGACACCGTGCCCTCGGCCATCGCGGAGCTGGTGCGGGCTGGCGGCATCCCGGCCTCGGCGCGCACGGTCAACCTGGGTGGCGAGGCCCTCTCCCGAGCCCTGGTGGACGCCATCTACGGAGCGGCCCATGTCGAGCGGGTGTGGAATCTCTACGGCCCGTCCGAGGACACGACCTTCTCGACTTTCGTGTGCGTGCCGCGCGGGGAGCGGCGGGCGCCCACCATCGGCCGGCCGCTGGCGGGCACGCCGGCCTACGTGCTCGACCGGCGCCTGCAGCCCACGCCGCTGGGGGTGCCGGGCGAGCTGTTCCTGGGCGGCGCGGGCCTCTCCCGTGGCTATCTGGGCTGCCCGGACCTGACGGCCGAGCGCTACCTTCCCGATCCGTTCGGCCCGCCCGGCTCACGGATGTACCGGACGAGCGACCTCGTCCGGTACCTGCCCGATGGCCAGCTCGATTACCTGGGAAGAATGGACCACCAGGTCAAGGTGCGCGGCTTCCGCATCGAGCTGGGCGAGGTGGAGGCGGCGCTCGCGGTCCACGAGGCCCTGGGGGAGGTCGTGGTGGTAGCCCGCGAGGACCGGCCGGGCGACCGCCGGCTGGTGGGCTACGCCGTGCCCTCGCCCGGCGCGGAGCCTCCCCCGGCAGCCGAGCTGCGCGAGTTCCTGCGCCTTCGCCTGCCGGAGTTCATGGTGCCCTCCGACTTCGTGCTCCTGCCGGAGATGCCGCGCACGCCCAACGGCAAGGTGGACCGCAAGGCCCTGCCCGCGCCGGACGAGGCAAGGGCGAGCTCTTCCGTCGGCTTCGTGGCACCGCGAACGCCAGAGGAGGAGCTGCTGGCGGGGATCTGGAGCGAGTTGCTGGGCGTCGAAAGGGTGGGGGTCGAGGATGATTTCTTCGACCTCGGAGGCCACTCCATCCTCGCCACCCGCGTGGCCGCCCGGGTGCGCGCCGCCTTCGGCGTGGAGCTGCCCCTGCGCGCCCTGTTCGAGACACCCACCGTGGCGGGCATCGCGGCGCTGGTCGAGCAAGCCCGCCGTCCGGAGGATGCGCCCGAGGTGCCGCCCATCGCGCCGGCGCCGCGAGCGGGGGAGATCCCCCTCGCCTGGGCCCAGGAGCGCCTCTGGTTCCTCGATCGACTGAAACCGGGGGGCTCGGCCTACAACGTACCGGTGGCGGTGCGGCTGACCGGTACGCTGGACCCGGCCCGCTTCGCGGACACGCTCGCCGCAGTCGCCCGCCGCCACGAGGTGCTGCGTACCCGCTTCGCCGAGGCCGGCGGCCGGCCCGTGCAGGTGATCGATCCCGAGCCGCGCCTGCCGCTGCGGATGGCCGATGTTTCCGGGCTTCCCGGCGATCTCCGGGAAGGGGAGGCTCGGCGGCTCGTCGCCGAGGACGCCCGAAGCCCGTTCGACCTCGTCCACGGCCCCCTGGGGCGCGCCCTGCTGATCCAGATTGGCGACGGCGAGTACCTGGCCCTGCTCAACCTTCATCACATCGTGACCGACGGCTGGTCCACGGGTGTGCTCCTGTTCGAGATCGCCGCCCTTTATGTGGAGGCGCCGCTGCCGGAGCTGCCGGTGCAATACGCCGACTACGCCCTCTGGCAGCGCGAGTGGCTTCAGGGAGCCGTGCTGGAAGCCCAGATCGACTGGTGGCGCGAGCGGCTGGACGGTGCGCCTCCCGAGTTGCCCCTGCCCGCCGACCGGCCCCGGCCGGCCCGGCCGTCCTTCCGCGGCGATCGGGTCCCCGTGCTGCTTCCGCAGGGGATCTGGAAGGAGCTGAAGGCGCTTTCTCGTGCTCGTGGAGCGACGCCGTACATCGTGCTGCTCGCCGCCTTCCAGGCCCTGCTCGCGCGCCTCTCGGGCGAGGAGGACGTGCTGGTGGGCACGCCGGTCGCCAACCGCCGGCTGGCAGAGACCGAGGGGCTGATCGGCTGCTTCATCAACACGCTGGTGATGCGCACGCCGCTGATGGGCGATCCGCCGTTCCTACGCATCGTTGAGCGGGCGCGCGAGGCGGCCCTGGGCGCCTGGGCTCACCAGGACGTGCCGTTCGAGCGGCTGGTCGAGGTGTTGCAGCCGGAGCGCGACCTCTCCCGTCCGCCGTTCTTCCAGGTCGTCCTCGTGCTCCAGAACGCGCCCCTGCCGGTCCTGGAGCTGCCCGGTCTGATCATGGAGCCGGTCGAGGCTGAAACGGGCACGGCCAAGTTCGACCTCACGCTGTCCTTGGCCGAGAGAGACGGCGGCGCCTCCGGCTGGCTGGAGTACGGCGCCGACCGGTTCGACGCCGTCACGGCGGAGCGGATCGCCGAGGCCTTCGAGCGGCTGGTCGCGGCGGCCATGGCGGATCCGCGTCAGCGCCTCTCCGAGCTGCCCCTGCCGTGGGAGGACGACTTCGTGCGCCTGCGGCCCACGGGACCGCGGACCGGCCGGCGCGACCTCGCCGCGCTCGCCACGGGTGGCGAAGGGGCCTGGCGCGCCCCGCGGACGCTGCTGGAGGAGACGCTCGCCGACCTCTGGACGGAGCTGCTGGGCGTCGAGCGGGTGGGACTGGACGATGACTTCTTCAAGCTGGGCGGCCACTCGCTGCTGGGCGCCTGCTTGGTGTCCCGGGTGTGTGAGACCCTGGAGGTCGACCTCCCCCTGGCGGCTGTGTTCGAGGCCACGACCCTGGAAGCCCTGGCCACGGTCGTAGAGGAGGCGCGCCGGGAGGGGCAGACCGTGGAGACACCTCCCATCGTGCCGCGCCCACGGGAGGGCGATCCGGCGCTCTCGTTCGCCCAGGAGCGGCTCTGGTTCCTGAATCGGCTCGATCCGGAGAGCCCCGCCTACAACGTGCCCGTGGCCCTGCGACTCGCAGGGGATCTCGATCTGACCGCCTTCCAGCGCGCCCTGGACGGGATCGTCCGCCGCCACGAGGCCCTGCGCACCACTTTCCCCGAGAGTGGCCCCGAGATCGGCGGCCGGCCCGTGCAGAGGATCGCTCCGCCCACGTCCGTGCCGCTGTCCGTGATCGACCTCTCCGGCCTGCCGGAAGAGGAGCGTGAGGCCGAGCGCCGCCTGCGGGAGGAGGCCGGCCGGCCGTTCGACCTGCGCCAGGGGCCGGTCGTCCGCGCCGCTCTGCTGCGGCTGGGGGAGCGCGACCACGTGGCGCTCCTCACCCTGCACCACATCGTCTCCGACGGCTGGTCCATGGGCGTGCTGGTGCGCGAGCTGTCAGCCCTCTACACAGGCTCGCCGCTGCCCGACCTGCCCATCCAGTACGCCGACTACGCCGAGTGGCAGCGCGAGTGGCTGGCCGGCGGCGTGCTCGAGGCGCAACTCGCTTGGTGGCGCGAGCGCTTGGAGGGGGTCCCCGCCGTCCTGGAGCTGCCCACGGACCGGCCGCGTCCGGCCGTGCAGAGCCTCGTCGGCGGAGCACTTCCCATGGCACTGCCGGCTGACCTGTCGGCCGGGCTGCTGGATTTCGCCCAGCGGGAGAACGCGACGCTCTTCATGGTCTTGCTCGCCGGCTTCCAGGCCCTGCTCTCCCGCTGGACGGGGCAGGAGGACCTGCTGGTGGGCACGCCGGTGGCGAACCGCGGCCGCGGCGAGACCGAGGGGCTGATCGGCCTGTTCGTCAACACCCTGGCCCTGCGCGGCCGGCCCGAGGGCGGGCTCGCCTTCCGTGCTCTCCTTGGACAGGCGAGGGAGGAGAGTCTCGCGGCTTTGGCCCGCCAGGACCTCCCCTTCGAGCGGCTGGTCGAGGAGCTGCGGCCGGACCGCGACCTCTCCCGTCCGCCCCTGTTCCAGGTGATGCTGATCCACCAGAACGCTCCCCTCGGCCGGCTGGAGCTGCCGGGGCTCGTCCTGCGCCCCGTCGAGCTTCCTGCCGGCACGGCCAAGTTCGAGTTGACGCTGGCTCTGACGGAGACCGGGGGGACCGTCGGCGGCACGCTGGAGTACGCCGCCGCTCTGTTCGACCCGGCGACCGTCCGGCGCCTCGCGGCCCACTTCGAGACCCTGCTCCGTGGCGCCGTCGAGGCTCCGGAGACGCGAGTGGCGGAGCTGCCGCTGCTGACGGCCGCCGAGCGGGAGCAGATCGAGCGGGAGTGGGTGGACGACCGGGTACCGCCTGGGGACACCTGCCTCCACCAGCTCTTCGAGGCCCAGGCGCGGCGGACTCCGGAGGCCATCGCCCTGGTCTGCGGCCGGGAGCGATTGACCTATCGCGACCTCAACCGCCGGGCCAACCGGCTGGCCCACCGGCTGCGCGGCCTGGGCATCGGGCCCGAGAAGGCGGCCGGCGTCTGTCTGGAGCGCTCGGAGTCGCTGGTGGTGGCCCTGCTCGCCGTGCTCAAGGCCGGCGGCGCCTACGTGCCGCTCGATCCCACCTATCCGCCGGAGCGCCTGGCCTTCGTGGCCGAGGACTCCCGCGCCTCGGTGCTGCTGTCGCGGGAGAGCCTGCTGCGGTCGCTGCCGGGGCTCGGGTGGAGCGGCCCCGTCCTCTGCCTGGATGCCGAGGCCGATGCCCTGATCCCGGAGAGCGTGGAGCGGGACGCTGACCCCGGGCCGGAGGCGGAACCGGGCAATCTGGCCTATCTCATCTACACCTCCGGCTCGACCGGCCGGCCGAAAGGAGCGGCCATCGAGCACGCGAGCGCCGTGGCCCTGGTGCGCTGGGCCCGCGAGGTCTTCCTGTCCGAGGATCTGGCCGGGGTGCTGGCCTCGACCTCGATCGCTTTCGATCTGTCGGTCTTCGAGCTGTTCGTGCCCCTGAGCTGGGGGGGCACGGTGGTCCTGGCCGGCAACGCCCTGGACCTGCCGGGGATCGAGACCCAGTCATCCTGGTCAATCACCCTGGTCAACACCGTACCGTCGGCCATGGCCGAGCTGGTGCGGATGGGAGGCGTCCCCGCCTCCGTGCGTACCGTCAATCTCGCGGGCGAGCCGCTTCAGCGGGTGCTGGCCGAGCGGATCCACGAGCGCACGGCGGCCGGGCGGCTGTTCAACCTCTACGGGCCTTCGGAGGACACCACCTACTCGACGTTCACCGAGGTGCTGCCCGGAGAGGAGCCCACCATCGGCCGGCCGCTCCCCTGGACCCAGGGCTACGTGCTGGACGGGGGGATGCGGCTGGTGCCGGTAGGAGTCCACGGCGAGCTGTTTCTGGGCGGCGCTGGCCTCGCCCGCGGCTACCTCTACCGGCCGGAGCTGACGGCGGAGAAATTCGTGCCCAATCCGTTCGGCACTCCCGGCACGCGCCTGTACCGGACCGGCGATCTCGTGCGCTGGCTGCCGGACGGCCAGCTCGAGTTCCTCGGCCGCCGCGACTTCCAGGTCAAGATCCGCGGCTTCCGCATCGAGCTGGGGGAGATCGAGGCCGCCCTGGCCGTCCACCCCGGCGTTTCCGAGGCCGTGGTGCTGGCCCTGAAGGCTGGGAACGACACTCGCCTCGTGGCCTTCTGGGCGGGGGAGGAGGGCGCGGACCTGCGAAGCTGGCTGCGGCGCACCCTGCCGGACCACATGGTGCCCTCCGGAATCGTGCGCCTGGATGTTCTGCCCCTCACCCCCAACGGTAAGGTGGACCGGCAGACGCTGGCGAAGCTCGGCGCCGTCCCCCTCGATCAGCCCGAGATCGTTGCCGACACCCCGGCGAGCCCTCTGGAGGAGCTGTTGGCCGGCCTGTGGGCCGACGTCCTGCGGGTCGAACGCGTTGGCGTGCACGCCAACTTCTTTGAGCTGGGCGGCCACGCGCTGCTGGCCACGCAGATCGTGTCGCGGGTCCGCGAGGCGCTGGGCGTCGAGCTGCCGTTGCGGGCTCTCTTCGGCGCTCCCACCGTGGCGGCCCTGGCGGTGGAGGTGGAGAAAGCCCGTGGAGGGACGGAAACCCTCGCGCCTCCCATCGTCCCCATCCCCCGGGACAGCGCCCTTCCGCTCTCCTACTCCCAGGAGCGCCTCTGGTTCCTCGACCAGCTCGAGCCCGGCACGGGCACCTTCAACATCCCGGCCGCCGTGTGGCTCACGGGGTGCTTCCGGCCCGAGGTGTTCGACCGCAGCCTGACCGAGATCGTGCGCCGCCACGAGGCCCTGCGCACTACGTTCGGCATGGACGGCGAGCGGCCGGTCCAGGTGATCGCCCCGCCGGCTCCGGTCTCGACTCCCCTGATCGATCTCTCGCGCTTGCCCGAAGAAGCCCACCGCCTCGCGGCCGAAGAGGCGGCGCGGCCGTTCGATCTGTCTCGTGGACCGCTGATGCGGAGCGCTCTGCTGCGCCTGGGACCCGAGGAGCACGTGGCGCTCGTCACCATGCACCACGTCGTCTCCGACGGCTGGTCCATGGGCGTGTTCCTGCGCGAGTTGACGGATCTCTATGAAGCCTTTGCCGCGAATCAGCCCTCGCCCCTGCCGGAGCTGCCCGTGCAGTACGCCGATTTCGGCGCCTGGCAGCGCGCCTGGCTCGCGGGGCCGGTGCTCGAGCGGCAGGTCGCCTACTGGCGCGAGCGTCTGGCCGGGGCCTCCCAGGGCCTCGACCTGCCCACGGACCGGCCGCGGCCCGCCGTGCAGACGTTCCGCCCCGGGCAGCTCTCCCTGCACCTCCCGGCAGGGCTGTCGGACGGCCTGCGCGCCCTCTCCCGCCGCGAGGGCGCCACCCTGTTCATGACCCTGCTGGCCACCTTCGAGCTGCTGCTCTCGCGCCACTCCGGCCAGGAGGACCTGTCGGTGGGCACGCCCATCGCCGGCCGCGGCCGGGCCGAGGCCGAGGGGCTGATCGGCCTCTTCCTCAATACGCTTGTCCTGCGCTCCGACCTCTCGGGCGATCCCACGTTCCGCGAGCTGGTGGCCCGGGTGCGCGAGACGGCCCTGGGCGCCTACGCGCACCAGGACGTGCCGTTCGAAAAGCTCCTGGAGGAGGTGCGGGCCGAGCGGGACCTCTCCCGCACGCCGTTCTTCCAGGTGATGTTCAACATGCTCAACTTCCCGGAGGTGAACGTCGAGCTGCCGGACCTGGTCCTCCAGGCCGTGCCCCCACCGGCCGCGGGCTCCAAGTTCGACCTTACGCTCTACGTGAGCGATCGATCCAGCGGGATTGGCGTCGAATGGGTCTACAACGCCGACCTGTTCGACGAGGCGCGCATCGCCCTGCTGGCCCGGCAGTTCGAGTCCCTGCTGTCCCGGATCGTGGAGCAGCCGTGGCGGGAGATCGGCACCTACGCTCTGCTGACGGAGGCGGATCGTGCTCTCCTGCCCGACCCGGCGGCGCCGCTCGCCCCGGAGTGGCATGGCGCCGTCCACGAGGGGGTCGTCCGTGCAGCGCGGAGCGCTCCGGAGCGGCCCGCCATCCTGGAGGGGAACCGCGTCCGGACCTATGGCGAGTTGGACTCCGCGAGCGACGGCCTCGCCCATCGCCTGCGGGAGCAGGGGATCGGGACGGGCGATGTCGTGGCGGTCTACGCGCAACGCAACGCCGCCCTGGTCCTGGCCCTGCTGGGCACGCTCAAGGCGGGCGCGGCCTTCCTGGTGCTCGACGCGGCCTATCCCGAGGCGCGCCTCGCCTCGTGCCTGACCCAGGCCCGTCCGCGTGCCCTGCTGGAGACTGCGGGACCCCTGCCGGCCGGGCTCGAAGGCGCCCTCTCCACGCTCTGCCGAATCGCTGTCCCCGAGGATTGGGCCACAATGACGGCGGGCGCGGACCTCGTCCCCGTGACGGCCGGGGCGGATGACCTCGCTTACGTGGCCTTCACCTCGGGCTCCACGGGCGTACCCAAGGGGATCCTCGGCAGCCATGGCCCGCTGTCGCACTTCCTCACGTGGCACATGGAAACCTTCGGCTTCACCGGGGAGGACCGCTTCAGCATGCTCTCCGGGCTGGCGCACGACCCGCTGCTGCGCGACGTCTTCACTCCCCTCTGCCTGGGCGCCACCCTGTGCATCCCGCGCCCCGCCGAGATGGTGGAGCCGGAGAAGCTGGTGGCGTGGCTGGCGGACCGCGAGGTGACGGTCGCCCACCTGACCCCGGCCATGGGCCAGCTCCTCGACTCCGGGGCCGCCGAGGCCGCGCTGCCGGCTCTCCGTTGGGCCTTCTTCGGCGGCGGCGTGCTCAACGGGCGTGACGTCGTCCGCCTGCGCCGGCTGGCCCCTGTTTGCACGGCCGTCAACTTCTACGGCACCACCGAGACGCCCCAGGCCATGGGCTTCCACATTGTGGACGGCGAGCCGCCGGAAGGAGCGGTGCCCCTTGGGCGCGGCATCGACGGCGTGCAGCTCCTGGTCCTGAGCCGATCGGGGGATCTCGCGGCCCCTGGCGAGCGTGGAGAGATCCAGGTGCGCACGCCCCACCTCGCGAAGGGCTACCTGGGCGATCCCGGACTGACGTCGGAGCGCTTCCTGACGAATCCCTGGACGGGCTCTGCCGAGGACCGTCTCTATCGGACGGGCGATCTCGGCCGCTACCGGCTGGACGGCACCGTGGAGTTCCTGGGCCGTGTCGACGATCAGGTGAGCATCCGTGGCTTCCGCGTGGAACCGGGTGAGGTGCAGGCCGTGCTGCACCACCATCAGGCGGTCAAGGAGGCCGCGGTGGTGGCCGTGCCCGGACCGGACGGACCAGGGCTCGCCGCCTACGTGGTGCCTGAAGGGGAACCGCGAACGTCGGACCTGCGCCAGTTCCTGCGCCAGCGCCTGCCGGACTACATGGTGCCGTCCCACTTCCTCATCCTGGAGGCGCTGCCCCTCACGCCCAACGGCAAGGTGGACCGCCGTGCCCTGCCCGCGCCGGGGAGCGACCGGCCCGACCTCGAATCGGCCTATGTGGAGCCGGGCACGGAGCTGGAGCGCACCCTCGCCGGCGTCTGGCGGGAGGTGCTGGGGATCGACCGGGTGGGCGTCCACGACAACTTCTTCGAGCTGGGCGGCTCGTCGCTCGCCATCGCCCGCGTCCGGGTCCGCCTGCGCAAGGCCTTGCAGCGCGATCTCGCTCTGGTGGACCTGTTCCGCTACCCGACCGTCGCCGACCTCGCGGCCCACCTGGACCGTCCCATCGCGACGGCTCAGCCGCCGTCCTTCGCCAAGGTGGAGGAGCGGGTGCATCGGGGCAAGGCGGCGCTTCAGCGGCAGCAACGCATGATGAAGGGCAAGAAGGGCGTATGAGCCACCCCGAAGATCTCGGCGAGCAGCCGCTGACCGGCATCGCCATCGTCGGCATGGCCGGCCGCTTCCCGGGGGCGCGCAACCTCGACGAGCTCTGGCGCAACCTGCGCGGCGGCGTCGAGTCGATCGGACCCGTCGCGGACGCCGAGCTGGAGGCCGCGGGCGTTCACCCTGCCGTGTGGCGCGACCCGCGCTACGTCAAGGCCACGGCGCGGGTGGAAGGGATCGACCGGTTCGACGCCCGCTTCTTCGGCTTCAGCCCGCGCGAGGCGAGCCTGCTCGACCCTCAGCACCGGCTGTTCCTGGAATGCGTCTGGGAGGCATTCGCCCACGCCGGCTACGACCCGCAGAGCCATCCCGGTTCGATCGGCGTCTACGCCGGCTGCCAGGTCAACCAGTACCTGATCCACAACGTGCTGTCGAACGTGGAAGACCTCCATCCGGCCGAGCTCGCCGTGCTGCGCCAGCTCTCGGACAAGGACTATCTCGCCACCCGCACCTCCTACCTGCTCAACCTGCGCGGCCCCAGCGTGGCCGTGCAGACGGCCTGCTCGACCTCGCTGGTGGCCGTCCACTTGGCCTGCCGCGCCCTGATGGGGTACGAGTGCGACATGGCGGTCGCGGGCGGCGTCTGTCTGGCCGTGCCCCACGGCGTGGGCTACCTCTACTACGAGGGGGGCATCCTGTCGCCGGACGGCCACTGCCGGGCGTTTGACGCCGAGGCCCGCGGCACGGTAATGGGGAGCGGCGCGGGCGTGGTGGTGTTGAAGCGCCTGGAGGACGCGCTGGCCGACGGCGACCACATCCACGCCGTCATCCAGGGCTCGGCCATCAACAACGACGGCTCGCTCAAGGTCGGCTACACGGCGCCCAGCGTGGACGCCCAGGCCGAGGTGATCGCCGCCGCCCACGAGTTCGCGGGCTTCCCGCCGGAGACCGTCTCCTACGTCGAGACCCACGGCACGGGCACGCCCATGGGCGATCCCATCGAAATCGCCGCCCTGCGCGAGGTGTTCCGCCGCGGCACCGAAGCTCAGGGCTTTTGTGCGATCGGCTCTCTCAAGCCCAACCTCGGGCATTTGGAGGCCGCGGCCGGGGTCACCGGGCTGATCAAGACCGTGCTGGCCCTGGAGCACGAAGAGATCCCGCCCAGCATCAACTGCCGGACGCCCAACCCGGAGATCGATTTCCTTTCGACGCCGTTTTTCGTCAATACCGAGCTGAGCCCCTGGCCGTCAGGCGGAGCGCCACGCCGGGCGGGGGTCAGCTCCTTTGGCGTGGGCGGCACCAACGCCCACGTGGCCGTCGAGGAGGCGCCGCCCGTCGAGCCGGGGAGCGCTTCCCGTCCCTGGCAGCTCCTGGTGCTCTCGACGCGTACCGAGGCGGCCCTGGCAATGGCCACGGCAGAGCTGGCGGAGCACCTCCGGAATCATCCTGCTCTCGATGTTGCTTGCGTCGGGTCTGGAAGGCGCGAAGGTGGGCTCGTCGACGACGTTCCAGCCGAGGTCGTCGGTCTTGCCGATCGCCTGGCC
>CAXTNS010000076.1:0-231 GCA_964245465.1 uncultured Thermoanaerobaculia bacterium | reverse complement strand
TGCCAGGATCCCGCCGATGCCGCCGCGGCCCTGGAGGACCCTCGGCGCGCCCTCACCCGCCACGAGGAGCGGGTGGACCGGCCCGTCGCCTTCCTGTTCCCCGGTCAGGGCGCCCAGTACCCGGGAATGGCGCGCGGGCTCTACGAAACTGAGGAGGTCTTCCGCCGCGAGGTGGACCGCTGCCTGGAGGGGCTCGGGGACGGCTTGGGCGAGGTGATTTTCGGAGGGGAC